>CAIMMI010000066.1 GCA_903842505.1 uncultured Verrucomicrobiota bacterium
GCCGGGGATCCGGAGGGCAGCCCAGGCAAGGAACGTCCATCCGAGGGCGACGGCCAGCGAGCGGGTGAGGCCCGGGCCGCGGGTGAGGGCGAAGATCCAGGCGACGAGCGCGAGGGCGGCGGGCCAGGCCTTGCTGAAGCGCGGGGAAGAGCTCACGGGGCGGTTGTCGAGGTCGATGTGGAGATTGCTTCCGGCCTGCTGGATCGGGGCAAGGAAGGTGAGGCCGGTATCGATGGCCTGTTGCTGGGCCGGGGCCGGGTGGTGGAGTTGAAGGCCGAGGGCGATCGCAAAGGCGAAGGCGGCGACGGCCATGAGCGGGCCGCCGAAACGGCGCACGCGTGACGTCGGGTTGGGCATCCGCACCGACCATCGGCAGGCGAAGGCGCCGACGAGGAGCAGGACCCCCATTCCCACGAGCGTGGGTTGGTTGCGGGCGTCGGAAAGGAGGCCGGGCAACTGCGTGAAGGCGGAGTTGTCGACGATTCCATTGGCCGGGGTCAGCGAACCTTGTCGGAAGGTGAGCTGGCGTCCGGTGTCGGGTTGGATGCGCCACTCGGCCAGGAGCACGGGTGCGGCGGCGACCGGTGCGACGGCCGTGACACGGGTGGGATCCGTCGAGCGCGAGGCGAGCTTGAGGTCGAGCGTCTGGACGGTGTTGGGATCGGCCTTCTGCGGAAGGGGGATCAGGCTGGCCTCGCCGTCCTTGACCGGGACGACGGTGGTGCCGTTGACGGTGGCGGACCAGAGGGTGACGCCGGAAGGCAGGGTCAGGCGGAGATGGGGATTGCCGCGGTTCTTGATGAAGTAGCGGACGTCGGTGAGGACTTCGCCGTCCTTGGAGACGCGGGTGGTGAGGGCGGCGCGGTCGATGACGAGGCTGAGGGTTTCGCCCTGGGCGAGGGGGCTGAGGTTGAGCTGGAGGTTGAAGGGACGGGCCGAGTAGCGGTAAGCGGCGAGGATGGGGGCGTCGAAGAACAGGCGGTACTCGGAGGGTACCTCGGCGGTTTCGAGGGCGAGGAGACCGGGGGACACGTTGGAAGGGGTGACCTGGAACTGGTACGCGGAGACGACGAGCGTGTGGCCCTGTTCGGTCTGGGCGTCGAGGGGGCGGGCGCCGGTGAAGGTGAGGGTGTCGCCCTGGGCCTTGAAGGGACGCTCGTAGGTGGCGAGGAGCGTGTAGGCACCGGAGACGGGTGTGTTCAGGTGGACGCGGTATCCGTTGGTGGTGCGTTGCCAGTTTCCGCGGAGATCCTTCCCGGTGAACTCGACGTTGAAGTACTCGTCGGAGAGCGACACCTCGAAGGACGAGACGGGCGCGCCGGAGACGAAGAAGTTCATCGTCGAACTGCCGTAGGCGATTCCCTCGCCGATGGAGAAAAGGTGGAAGACGTCGGCCTGGATGGATTGTGGGAGGCGTTCGACGCGGAGGATTGCCTGCCAGTCCGGGTCGGTGATGCGGAAGGCGGACTGGATGCCGGCGAGCTTGCGGGGGAAGAAGGCGGTGGCGATGTCGGTGAGGCCGGTGGTGCGGTCGGGGGTGAGACGCAGGCCTGGGTCAGAGGAGACGGCGACGTGGCCGCGGGTGGAGCGGGCCTTGAGGACTTCGATGCGGGGCAGGGTCCAGTTGGTCAGCGTGAGCGGCGTGTTCCGTTCGAGGCGGAACTGGATGAGCTGCCGGTCGGCGATGGGCTTGGCGTAGACAAGGCGGAGTTCGGAATCGGGTTCGCCGGCGGGTTCGCGGACGAAGTAGTCGGAGAGTCCCTGCGCGGTGAGTCGGGCGACGGCGAATCCGCGGGGGATCCGGACGAGGACTTCGCGAAGCGGGGCTTCTCGGATGTCGAGTTCGAGCTCGGCTTCAGCGGAGGCCTCGGTCTCGCCCAGATGGTAGGCGAGGACCTGCGAGACGCTGACCTCGGGCTGGATGTTGTCGGCCTGGATGCGCAGGGCGTATTCAGCGCCGGAGAATCGGTAGACGAAGCGTTGCGGGGCGGAGGTCGCGAGAAGGGCGCGGGTGCGGTCAGACTCGGGGAACTGTTCGGGAGCGACCTGGGAGAGGCCGGCGGCGCGGACCACTTCGAGGCGGACGGCACCGTCGTTGACGACGCGGAAGTGGCCGGCGAAGCGGGTGGCGCCCTGGGGACGGATCTCGATGGCGTCGACGGATTGGGGGAAGGCCGGTAGTTCGGCCTGCATCTGGATCTGGAGGCTGAAGCCGTCCTTGCGCGGTTGGTTGAACCGGATGGCGAGACGGCGGGTGTTGGCGTCGGGGCTGGGCTGCCATTCCCAGCCGAGCAGGTGGAGCCCCTGAACAGCGGTGACGTTGCCGGGCCCGCGCACATCGAGGACGAGACCCTGCATCTCGCCCTGCATGACCTTGCCTTCGAGGAGGGCGACCTGGCGCATCAGGCCTGGGCCAATGGTGACCTGGGAGAGCATCTCGGCGGCGTAGAAGAGTCGGCCTTCGGCTTCCGGACGGGCAGACTTCCAGGCGAGGCGGAAGGTGCCATCGGGCGGAAGGTGGCTGGTGAACGTTTCGCCGGTGCGGACCGGGCGTGCGGCACCGTCGAACTCGAACTGCGTCTCGGCCGGGAGGCCGGCGAGCGCGACGGGTTGGAGGGTGGCGGTGGCGACGCGGAAGTCGACGCGGTTCCAGCCGTTGCTGGAGCGGACGGCGGCGTTGAAGCGGAGTTGGACAGGGAATTCGCCGGCCTTGTCGAAGGTGCAGAGGTAGCGGCCGTTCTCCCAACGGATCCGTCCGTCGCGGACGGCGTCGAGGTCGGCCAGGGCGGCAGCACCGGAGAGCAGTTCGAGCGTGCCGCCGCGGGGATCGGTGACCTGGGCGGTGGCGGTGAGGGTGAAGGCGGCGGTGCGATCGTCGAGTTGACCCTTCAGTTGGAAATTGCGGAGGACGACGCGCCGGGCGTCGGGATCGGCGGGCTGGATGCGGGCCGAGAGCGCGTAGGCGGAACCCTGGAAGCGGAAGGCGAGGGTGATGGGGCCGCCGAGCTTCTCGGGGGTGCGGAGGGATTCGGGGAGGAACCGCGGGTCGAGGGGGACGAGTCCGACGGTGTTGGTGGTCTGGAGATCGAGGTCGGGTTCGGTGGTGATCCGGAGGTGACCGTGGGAGAGGGCGGGGTGGAACGGGGAGAAGGTGAGGAGGGGAAGGGAGTCCCGCCTCCTGACGTCGGCAGCTACGGGGTCGGAGGGGGACTGCCTCCTGACGTCGTCGGCTAGGGGGTCGGAGGGGGACTGCCTCCTGACGTCGGCAGCCACGATCGTCGCGGTGAGGCGGGGGAGGGGTTTGTCGGACTTGCGGGGGCGGAGAACGAGCGAACGGAGGCCGTTGGTTTCGCGTCGGACGGACCAGTCGAGGAGGGCTTCGCCGGTGACGGACTGGATCTCGCCGGGGCCGGTGAGGGTGAGGATGAGTTCGTCGGGTTGGCCCTGGAGCAGGTCGAAGGTGGCGGTGGCGTTGTGCTGGATCTGCTGGGCGGAGACGGTGATGCCGTGGTCGAGGGCAGTGGCGTAGAGGGCGGGGGCGGCTGGGTCGCCGTTGCCACGAAGGTTGGCTTCGAGGATGAGGCGAGCCTTGCCGTCCTGGATGCCGCCGTTGATGGCGAGGTTGGTGAGCTCGGCGCGCGTCTCGGCGGCGTGGGAACAGAGGCTGTTCCCGGCGAGCAGGAGGAGGCAGGCGAGGAGTTGGAACAGGCAGTTCATGGTTGGAAACTGGGGCTTATCCGCAGATGGCGCAGATGACGCAGATACTGAAGGCCGGGTTGCCGATGCCCGATGCGCGGTCGGCTCTGGAACCAGGCGAGTCTGCCCGAAGTTCGGTTCGGTCTCCGCATCTGTGCCATCGGCGACATCTGCGGATAACTGGAATGCCGTTTCGCGGTTCATGGATGGGATGATGAGGTGTTCCCGGCAGGGCGGGGGTAAGCGGTGTGTAAAGACTGTGGATCAACGGCCGCCTAGGGAGCGGGCCTGGCGGATCATGGATTCGAGGCGGGCCGGGCGAGGATCGCCGGGCTGCGATTGCGGGATGCCGTTGAGGAGTTGGAGGAGACGGTCGGGCGTGACCTCGGCGGCGTGCGGGCTCTGGGCGAGCCACTCGGCGAAGTTCGAAGCGACGGCGGCGAGACGGATCGCGGGGCTCGACTGGTCGAGCGCGCGGGCGCTGCCTTCGTAGGGGACTTCCCAGGACGTCTCGCGGTAGTCCGCGGTGCCCGGGACCTTGAACCGGACACGGACCGTGGCGATGGGGCCGGAGCCGGCGGGATTGGACTGCACGACGTAGAGGGCATTGCCGGCCTCGGCGGCGGCGAGTTCGGCGGCGTCGACCGTGTTGTCGCGGAACTGTTCCTTCTTCAGTTGGTGGCGGGCGTAGCCGACCTGGCGGTGGGTGGTGACGCGAAGCGGGTTGAACTCGACCTGCACCTTGACGTCGGAGGCGGCGACCTGGAGCGCGCCGGCGAGTTGGGAGGCGAAGTTCGCGGTGGCGGCTTCGGGCGTATTGATGAAGCCATAACGGCCGTCGCCGTTGCGGGAAAGGTTCTCGAGGAGGTCGTCGTTCAGGCCTTCCCATCCGATGCCGAAGCAATCGAGGGCGACGCCTTGCCGGCGGTTGTCTTCGACGCGGCTGCGGAGGGAGTCGGGGGAAACGTCGCCGAGGTTGGCGGCGCCGTCGGTGAGGAGGACGACTCGGTTGATGCCGGCGGGGCTGAAGTGGCGTCGGGCGGTCTGATAGGCGAGATCCAATGCGCCTTCGAGGTGCGTGCCGCCCTCGGGTGTGAGGGAGCCGACCTGGTCGGCGAGGGCAGCGGCCTGGTTGCCGGGGATGCCGTCGGCGGCGAGGCGGGCGGTGCGGGCGAAGGTGACGACGCTGACCCGGTCCTGGGGTTGGAGTTGCGCGGCGAGGATGCGGAGGCACTCGTGGCGGATGCGGACGCGGTCGGCCCGTTCCATGGAGCCGGAGTTGTCGACGAGCAGGACGAGGTTGAGGGGCTTGGTGGCTTCGCGGCCAGTGGCGGCGGTCTTGATCGAGAAACGGAGCAGGTCGCGATTGTGGGCGAAGGCATCGCGGGCGCGTTCCCAGGCGAAGGCGACCGGAGCGGCGCCGACGGGCATGGGATCGTGGTAGTCGAAGGCGTTGATGAACTCCTCGGTGCGGATGGATCCGGGAGCGGGAAGCGCGCCCTGGTCGAGGCTGGCGGCAGCGAGTTGGAAGGAGACGTCGCTGACGTTGAGGGAGAAGGTCGAGAACGGGTCGGTGGCGGTCTGGACCTCGGGTTGCGGAACGGGCGCGGGTGGCGTGGGAGGGGGGGCGGGCCGGTCACTGTCGAAGTCGGCGGCGCCCTTGGTCCTGGCACTCAAGAGCGAGAGCTTCTTTCCCGCGCTTTCCTGCACGACGAGGCCTCCGAGGGTCTTGTCCTTCGCAACGTCGTCGGGCTTCTGGGCGGATGCGGCCGTGATGGTGCCGCGCTGCTTGGCTTCCGTGGTGAAGAGTTCCAGGGCGTCGAGTGATTCCGGGGTGGGCTTGAGGGCGTAGGAGTAGGTGGTGGACTCGGCCTTCTGCCCAAGTTCGGCTTCACGGAGTTCGCGTTCCGGCACCAAGCCATTGTCGGCGAGGGATTGCCTGAGGACTGGGAGCGGGGCTGGCCCGTCCGCGCGAGCGGTTATTCCGAAGTCGTCCGCATCGCGGCGAGGCGTGGGTGTGTTGGCATCCGGGTTGGCCTTGGGAAGCTTCGCCGCCCAATGTGTCTCGACCTCAACCAACGAACCCCTCGATGCGAGCTCACGCTTTGCTGCACCCCGGGAGTGAAGCCGTTCCTCGGTCGCCGCGAGGTAGTGCTGGGCCGCGCGACTGTCGGGGTTGATCTTCGTGGCTTCCTTGAACTCCGCAGCAGCCTCTTCCAGCTTGCCGGCTTCGAAGAGTATCTGGCCGTTCTGCTCGTGGGTACCGGCCGTGGGTGGTTGCGAGGGGCTGTTTTCGGCGACCAGATTCTTGGAGAGCCGGACTTGGTTGTCGGACCGGTTCATGGGTTCGGCCAAGAATTCCTCCACTGGTTCGCGGACGGCTTGGGACTGGAACTTCGAGGTTGGCTTGGCCGGGGGTGGCTGCATTGCCGAGGTGGAATCGACCTGGGCGACGGACCAGCGCAAGGCACCACCAAGCCTCTGGTTTTCGTTCCCGAATTGGCGGCCCCCGCCCCCTCCACCGAATCCGCCGGCGCCGCCGCCGGTGAGTCCACCGAAAGGAGCAACCGGCTGTTCCTTGATGCCCTTCTTGGCGTCGATCTCCTGATCCGTGAACTGGAAGCGTTCGATTGTCCGGCCGTTCACGGAGGAGTCTCTCGAGTACTCAGACCACTCGGTGTTGGCGCGGCCATCCACGGCAGCGGTTTGGTAGAGGCCGCGCCTTTCCGGGCTGAACAGTTGAACCCCGGCGGCGGTTGCGAGCAGCACGACGAGCATGGCGGCCATGGCGAGCCATTCGCGTCGATTGGAGGAACGGCGCGCGGTGGATCCGGCCGTGGGTGAGGGGTTGGGCGTTGGCGCGGCGGATGGAAGGGGGATGATGTCCGGTTGGGGCGGTGCGGCCGGGGTGCGGAGCTTGGCGAGGAGTTGGTCGCGTCGGGCCGGGTCGAGGCGCGGGGCTTCCGGGCGTGCGGCCTCCTTGGCCTGAGGTGGGCGGGTGGCTTCGCGGGTGAGTTCGATGGCTATCTGGAGACGGTCGAGGAGGGTGCGGAGCGCGGGATCGGACTCGATGCGGGTGCGGAGACTGGCGGCTTCGGCGGCAGAAAGTTCGCCCAGGAGAAGGGCGGTGACCTGGACTTCGAGGGCGTCGTGGTCGGGCATGGAATCGCCGGGTGCTGGGGAGGGAGGGTTGGGATTCATGGCACGAGCCCGGTGCGGGCGAGTTCGGAGCCGAGGGCCTTGAGGGCGTGGTGGAGGAGGTACCCGACGTGCCCGGTGCCGAGGCCGGTCCGTTCAGCGATTTCCTTGTAGGAGAGGTCTTCCTCGAACTTCAGGCGTACCACCTCGCGGCTGCGGGGATCGAGGGTGGCGAGGCTGAGGTGGACGAGGCCGATGCCTTCGAGCCGGATGATCTGGGCGTCGGGGAGGGAGTCGGGATCGGACTGGGGTTGGTGGGAGAAAGTGGGGGAATCTTCGGAGGGATCGGCCGGGATGGGTTCGAGGGGGATGACGCGGGAGGATTGGCGGAGGTGATTGATGGCGAGGTTGTGGGCCGTGCGGTACAGCCAGCGGCGCGGTTCGCGGACGTCGGAGAACTGGGCGTGCAACCTCATGAAGGATTCCTGGACGATGTCCTGGGCGGATTCGCGGTCGCCGAGGAGGCGGAGTGCGTAGGCGAGCAGGGGCGATTCGAGGGAGGAAAAGAGTTCCTCGATCGACTCGGGTGCTGCGCCTGATTCCTCGGGGCGGGCCACGGTCATTCGCGTTGGGACGTCATGGTTCGGCGGTGTCGTCTTGTCCGTTCCCGGCGGCTACAGGCCACCGGTGCATGCCTGTACGACACGGTGGGAGGGGAATCCTTAGGAGATCGTGGAAGAATCTTTTGAGGGCGGGACGGCGGTGGTGCGGATCAGGTGCGAGGTGGGGCAAACGCGGGTGCCGTGGGGGGAACCGTTTTGCCGCCGTCGAGGAAGTGCAGGGCGAGCGGTCGCAGGTTCTGGCTGAGGATCTGGTTGGCCCGTCGGGCGGTGATCCAGGCGATGCCCAGGTGGCAGAGGTGGAGCGTGATGAACCACGGCGCGACATCGCGCTCGGTGAAGTGGTAGGTGGCCGCGATGAAGATCGCGAGGGCGCTCAGCCACGGGGGGAGGAGGATCGGGAGAAGGGTCCGGACGACGACGTTCCCGAGTTTGCGCAGGCGCAGGACGTGGAGGAATCCGGCGTGGGTGATGGCGGGGAGGTCCGCCCAGAGCGAAGCGATTCCGCCGAGAAAGATGCTGAGGAAGACGATCCGGATGCCCGACCCCTTGATGTCAAGATCGTCATCGAAGATGCTGAAGCAGAGGATCAGGTTGAAGGCGGTCAGGATGTAGCGGTGGGCGACGATGGAATGCCGCGTGGCGAGGCCGTGACCCTCTCGGAGCCAGGACGGATTGAGCGGGGTGGAGAGGAGGAGTTCGAGCCCGCCCTGATGGACTTCCTCGAACCACGGTGCGACGGCTGCCAGCGTCGCGCGGATCTTCAC
>CAIMMI010000067.1 GCA_903842505.1 uncultured Verrucomicrobiota bacterium
CACGCGGCGGGTCGCGATCCACGCCATCCTGTAGGCTGCGTGCCCCCACGCGGCGGGTCGCAATCCACGCCGAGTGAGGGCACCCGGCCTACAAATGAGGTCTTCCCCTTTTTGGAGTTGCCGAGGCTCTGGTCGCCGCCGGAAGCGATGATCGAAGAGAAATTTGGAATAAGCACCGACTCACGAATCGGTCCCGATGCAATCCCACCCTCGGCTCATCCGTGTGCAGAACAAAGTAGCCAAAGTTCGGTTTGGACATGCCAAAATCAGGTCTATAAAAGACTATCCATGAAGAACAGGGTTCCGGGGAATATCTGGGTCGGTCTGGGCACTGCGGGAGCGGTCTTCGCGGGTGGGGAAGCCCAGTCGGCGGTCGTCGGATGGACGGCGAACGTCGTCATGGCAGTCGACATTGACGGCTGTTACATCAATGTGGAGACACAGACGGCATCGAACGGCCCTGGCACTGGAGTGCCGGGTTGGGATGTGAATCCGTACAGCTCTGCCCAAGCCTTCAACTTCTTCAACTCCACTGGCGGTGGCCAAATGCGGTACCCGGGAGTCACAACCGGTCCCGCGGGCAACCTTCCCTTGGGGACCACGGTCGGGTCCACCGGGTCTTACAACACCGCAACGACGGGAGTCGTCTTCGGATCCGCTGCGGGGAATTGGTCCTTGAACGATACAAATTACATCGGGTTCAAGTTCGTGGCCTCCGATGGGCTCACCCATTATGGATGGGCGTCGTTCGCGGTTGGCGCATCCGCTAACGCCGCGGGTCGGACCTTTATTGCCGCGGGTTGGGAGTCTACGCCAAACACCCCGATTGCTGTAGGAGAGGGGGTCGCGACGACGCCGGTGCCCGAGACATCGACCGTGGCCGCGGGTGCTCTGGTCGGACTGGCAGTGGGCGCGCGCTTTGTTCTTCAGCGTCGCCGGCGGGCGACGGCCCAGCAGGCTTGCTCCGTGGAAGCCTGATCCAGACTTCCGACCAACCCTCTTCCGCGTCCGCACTACTGAGGCTCCGATAAGGAGCCTCATTTGCTTTTCGAGGGGCCAGTTCCTATGCCTGAACCACGTCGTCTTTTGCTGGTGGGATGGGATGCGGCGGATTGGCAGGTCATTCATCCACTAATCGACGCCGGGCGGATGCCGAACCTCCGGCGGTTGGTGGAAGGGGGCGTCTGCGGGAACCTGGCCACCCTGTCTCCCTGCCTGACGCCCATGTTGTGGACCTCGGTCGCCACGGGGATGTTGGCCGAGCGGCATGGCGTGTTGGGTTTCGCCAAGGTTTCGGCGGATGGGTTGCGCGTGGAACCGACGGGATCCGGCGATCTCCGGGAACCGCCCTTCTGGCGATTGCTGGAGCAGGCGGGATTCCGGACCGGGTTGGTGGGGTGGCCCGTGAGTCATCCCGCCGAAGCGTTGTCGGTATGGAGCGTCTCGGATCGTGCAGTCGATGGCTTGGCGTGGGGGGCTGAAGGGTTGAAGCCGGTGGTGGAAGGAAGCGTGTCCCCTTCGGAACTGACGGGTTTCTGTTCGGATCTGCGGGTGCATCCGTGCGAAGTGGGGGCCGCGGAGTTGGAGGCCTTCATTCCGGGCGTTTCGGCACTCGATCCAACACAACATCCGCGCCTGGCAACGCTGGCCGAGATCGTGGCGCGTCAAGCCACCGTGCAGTCGTGGGCGACGGCGCTGCTGGAGACCGAGGCGGATGGCTGGGATTTTGTCGGGGTGTACTTCGACGGACTGGACCGCGTCGGGCACGAATTCATGCCCTTCCGCCCGCCCTGTCGACCGGGGATCGATCCCGAAGAGGTGCAGCGGTACGGCGGGGTGGTGGACGCGATGTATGGGTTCCTCGACTTGATGCTGGGGCGATTGGTCGAACTGGCCGGCGAGGGAACGACGGTGATGGTGGTTTCGGACCATGGTTTCCGGAGCGGTGCGGATCGGCCGGCGGGAGTTCCGGCGGCTGGCAGGATCGAAGCCGCGGGTGCCGAGTGGCACCGGGAATATGGGGTGCTGGTGATGTCGGGACCGGGAATCCGACACGATGGGCGTGTGTACGGGGCGACGTTGCTGGACGTGGCCCCGACGGTCCTGCACCTCTTCGGACAGCCCGTGGCCCGGGATCTGCCGGGCCGGGTGCTTCTGGACGCGTTGGAAATTCGGGAAGAAGTGCGATGGATCCCGAGTCGGGCCGGAGTGAATGGGGAGGCGGTTTCGCGGGTTACACCGGTGGCCTTGGAAGAGGCTGAACTGCGCCGGTTGGTGGCCATCGGCTATCTGCCGGCCGGAGTGCTGGAGGGCGCGGCTTCGGTGCGCCTGGTGCGGAATGAGTCGTTGGTGAATCTCGCGTTGGCCCTCCTGTCCACGGGAAAGCCGGCCGAAGCGGTCGGGTGCCTGGATCGGGTTTGCGCCGAGGAACCGGGAAACCTCCGTTACGGCCTGGTCCGGACCCATGGGTTGCTACGGTCGGGGCGGCATGGCGAGGCATTGGAGTGGATCGAAGGGGCGTTCCGGCAGGGGGCCGACGACGTGAAGTTGAAACTGGAGCTGATGTTGTGCGGCGCATTGGCGGGGTTGGGGCGAGCCCAGGAAGCGGAGGAACGGATCCGGCGTTTGACGGGCGAGCATCCCGGGTGCGCTGCGGTCTGGCAGGTGCTGGGACAGCTGTTGGCTTCCCGCGGGGCCTTCGAGGAAGCGGCGGAATCATTGCGTCGGGCGCTGGCCCTGCGGCCTGGGCTGGTTTCGGTTCACGAGGAATTGGCGCGGCTGGAGTTGGGGCGAAGGCGTCCGGAGGCGGCGGCTGCCGCTGCACTGGAAGGTATCCGGATGATTTTCTGGAACCCCCAGGCCCACCTGTTGCGGGGACGCGCCCTCGAGGAAATGGGGGACCTCGCTGGAGCCATAAGGTCCCTGAGCACGGCCACCGCCCAATCCCCGCGTCTTGGGGAAGCGCATTACCGGCTTTCGCAGCTTTACCACCGGGTGGGCGACATGGCTCGGGCGCTGGAGCACCATCAAAAGGCATTCGGATTGGTGGATCCTCGGGGTTCGCAAGCCGGCGAGTCCCGCCCATCGAGCCCCGATCTTCCCCTCCAGGGTGACCCCGGTCCGGCCGGCCGGGTGGTGGTGGTCAGTGGGATTCCCCGGTCCGGGACCTCGTTGCTGATGGAGATGCTGGAGGCTGGTGGAATGCGGATCTTTTGTGACGCGCTCAGGCCAGCCGATGAGGACAATCCCCGTGGTTACCGGGAGTGGAGCCGCCTTGCGGACTGCGAGGACATGGGTTCCGCAATGACCGAGGCCCTGGGCGGTGCCGTGAAGGTCGTGATTCCCCGGGTCTTCGGATTGCCCCCGGGATTTGCCTACGACGTGCTGGTGATGGAGCGGGATCTCGGCGAGGTCGGGGATTCGCAGGAAGCCATGCTGAAACGCAGGGGGCTGCCAGTGACGTCCCAGGACCGGGAATCCGCGCAGCGTGCCTACCGACGGTGGATGGACGAACTGCCCCGGCTTCTGGGCTCCATGCGAGATGTTCGATGGATGCGGGTGCGTCATGAGCAACTGATCTCGGATCCAGCGGCGGCGGCGGCGGACATCTGTTCGTGGTTGGGTCGTGATCTGGACATCCAGGCCATGGTGTCGATGGTGGATCCTCGATTGCATCGGCACTGCAGCAGCCAATTCGGGAAAGAAGACGAACGATGAATACGGAAGCCGGGAAAATCTTACCCACCCCAACTCCGGGAACCGAAACACCAAGACGCCTCGGTCGGTCCTCCAGGTTCATTCGGGCCGTCATCGGGATCACGGCGCTGGGATTGCTGATCAGCCTGGCTGGCCCGTCGGCCTATTCGAAGCTGAAGCGCGCCCGCGCCCTTTCGAGGATCGAGGGCCTTGAGGACCCGGCATCCGTGGTACCGGTGGAGACCGCCGCCCAACGGATCCGGCTCGCGCTGTTGACTGCGCCGGGGGATCCAACTGCCCTGCGCGTGGCAGCGAAATTCTGCACGCGGATGCGAATGCGGGAAGCAGTGGACCACTGGGCGCAGTACCTGCGCACGGGACGCGCGACGGACGAAGATCGATGGGAGGCATGCCGCGTCGCGATTGCTGAGGGGCGCCCGGACCTCGGTCGCGCGTGGCTGGAGGAATTGGTGGTCCGGATGCCGGAGGATCCCCGGATTCTGACGCCCCTCTTCGAGTTGGCGATCCGATGGGGTAACGGGGCTGGCGCCGAGAAGGTCGCCCGCCGCCGGGTGGAACTGGCGCCGACCGACGTTGGGGTTCGCATGGATCTGGCCAAGCTGCTGGTCTCTTCACCGGTTCCTTCGGCTCGCGAGGAAGCCGTAGAGATCCTCGCCGCCATCGCCTGCGACGATGGAACCGACATCGGGCCCCGCCAACAGGCCCTCAGCTTGCTGCGTTCAGCGATGCCGTTGGGACATCCGCTGGCCGACCGGATCCTCCAGGCTTCGCGCGCCATGGCAGATTCCTCGCTCGAAGCCCGGCTTCTGAATTGGGATCTGGAAACCAAAGTGGACCCGACGAAGGGTGCCGGGCTGCTGAAGGAGGCTGCGAAGCGGGCCCGGAGCGAGAGCTCGCCGGAACGTCAATCGACCATCGCATTCTGGTTGGCTGCTCGCGGCGGGGCGCAGGAGGCCGTCGACCTGCTGCCTCTATCCTCATGCACGAACCACTTTGGAATGGCGTCCGTGCGGTTGGACTGCCTCCTGAGCCTGGGACGGAATCAGGAAGTGATACAGACGCTGAGCGCGTGCGACGGAGTCCTTCCGGCGGGTTGTCGTGAATCGATGCTCGGGTCGATCGGGATCCGACAGGGTCAGACGAACTTGGCCGAAGTCCATTTTCGGAAGGGGATCCAGGCCTCGATCGAATCGCGCGACCTGCGGACCGCTGAATACGTGGCGCAGGAGGGCGCTCGCTTTGGCATGAACGTCGTGGCGGTGGAGGCCCTGGAGGCCATGCTGCCGGCGAGTCGCGAACCCTTGTTGATCACCCGCCGAATGGTGGCAGTCCTGCGGGGGATTCAGGATCTCGACCGCGTGCTGCAGTCGCTACGCCTGGCATCACGAGTCCTTCCAGAGGAACCCTCGGTCACCCTCGAACGCGCCTGGCACGAGCTTTACCTCGGACTTTCGACCCCGTGGTGCGTCGAAGCGCTGGGACAGCTGGTGAAGTCGGGTTCGGCAACGCGAGACCTCCAGATGGCCTACGCCTTTGCTCTCTTCCGGGCGGGTGACCTTCCCGGTGCCCAACAGGTCATGGATGCCGAACTCGCACGGGCAGGGAGCGACGTCTGGCTTCCCCGTCATCAGATCGTCCGGATCCAGGTCATGGGTGCCACCGGACAACGCGAAGGCGCCCGGACGCTCGCACGAGCGCTCCGATTGGACGCCATGCGGAGGGAAGTCCGCCTGCTGGTCGAGCCTTGGCTCTGAACCGCTGACGGGGAGCTTCCCCACCTGCCTCCTGAAGCCGCCGTCCGGAAGGGTGGCCAAGGGGCAGTTCGCCAGATCCCAGGGGCTGGCCACTGGGTTCTCCCTCGGGCTCCGCCTTTTTGGAGTTGCCGAGGCTCTGGTCGCCGCCGGAAAGTGCGCCTGTGAAATCCCTTCGCTTCCTTGCGGCGGCAGCACTCTGCTTCCGTCTCGCCGCCGCGGATCCGGCCGTGGACATGGCCGACGCCGCCACCCGCTTCGTGGCCGCCCTCTCGGACGAGCAGCGCGCCAAGGCGACCTTCGTTTGGTCGGACGACGAACGCCTCAACTGGCACTTCGTCCCCAAGGAACGGAAGGGCGTCCAACTCCGCGAACTCGGCGTCGCGCAGCAGCACCTCGCCCAGGGGTTGCTCGGTTCTGCCCTCAGCCAGCGCGGCCTCCTCAAGGCCACGACCATCATGAGCCTGGAGCAGGTCCTTCAGGACATCGAAGGACCCAAGCGCACCTTCCCGCGCGATCCCGGCATGTACCACGTCAGCATCTTCGGCACGCCCGGCCCGAAGGGCACCTGGGGCTGGCGATTCGAGGGACATCACCTTTCGTTCAACTTCACGATCGTCGACGGCAAGGTCGCGGCTGGAACCCCCGCGATGATGGGCACCAACCCCGCCGAGATCCGCCAGGGCCCCCGCGCCGGTCTCCGCACCCTCGCCGCCGAGGAAGATCTCGGACGCGAACTCATCACCTCCCTGCCCGAGGCCCTCCGCACCAAGGCCATCTACGACCAGAAGGCTCCGGACGACATCCTCACGGTCGCCCAGCGCAAGGCGAAGCTCGAAGACAAGCGCGGCGTGACCCTTGGCGAAATGCCTGCGGCCCAGCGCGAACTCGCCATCCGATTGATGCGCGAATACCTCGGTCGCCTCCGCCCCGAGATCGCCGATGCCGACTTCGCCAAGATCGAAAAGGCCGGCCTCGATCAGGTCCTGTTCGCCTGGGCGGGCAGCCTCCAGAAGGGCGACCGTCACTACTACCGGATCCTCGGTCCGACCTTCCTCCTCGAGTACGACAACACCCAGAACAACGCCAACCACGTCCACGCCGTCTGGCGCAACTTCGAGAACGACTTCGGCCTCGATGTCCTCGCCGAACATCTGAAGAACGGACACGGTCGCTGAACCCGGGCCGGTCTCCGCCACACGCGCAGGTCCGTCCACATGAACCGCCTGAGCCGTATCCATGCAGTAGTCGTCTCACGCGGAGCCGCGGAGTGCGCAGAGAGAGGGGCCGGTCCGGAATCCTCCGGGGTCGCCGACCATTCACCCAACGGTGACTGCCCAACTTGCCATCCAAGTGGGCTTTCTCCGCGTCTCCGCGTCTCCCCGTGAACTTGTCCCCGCCTTCACTCGCAGGGTTACGGCTGAGAGCGTTTCACCGCCGTTCCATCGCCGTCGCGTTCCTCGCGGCGGCGATTTGCATTTCTTCGGCTGCCCCGCCTCCACTCCCCGTGTGGCAGGAGATCCCCGGGGCCCGTTGGACTCCCATCCAACCCGTCCCCCCAAGCCCACGCCCAGGCTTTACCCTCGTCGCGTCCGAAGCCTCCGGAATCGCCTTCACCAACCATCTCGCCGAAGCCTCGGCCGCCAACAACCGCATCCTCGAAAACGGATCGGGCGTTGCGCTCGGCGATGTCGATGGCGACGGCTGGACCGACCTCTACCTCTGCCGCCTCGAAGGCGACAACGCCCTCTACCGGAACCTCGGCAACTGGCGCTTCGAGGACATCACCGCCCGCGCCCAGGTCGGCTGCCCGGGTCAGGCTTCCACCGGGGCCCTCCTAGCCGATGTCGACGGCGACGGCGACCTCGACCTCCTCGTCAATGCCATCGGAGGCGGAACCCGACTCTTCCTCAATGACGGCACCGCCCGCTTCACCGAACTCGCCGACAGTCGACTGGTCCGTCGTTTCGGCTCCAGCTCGATGGCCATGGCCGACATGGACGCCGATGGCGACCTCGACCTCTACGTCGCGAACTACCGCACGGACACCTTCCGGGACGATCCTCCCGGCCTGCGTGTTGAGGCGGTCCGCCAGACGGACGGCTCGATCAAGGTCACGCCCGAAGGACGGTTCATCCCGGTCGTTCCGCCGGGCGGTGCTGGCGTCGAACTCATCGAACGGGGCGAACGCGATTTCCTCTACCTCAACCAGGGCGGGGCCCGGCTGGCACCCGTGAGCTGGACCTCGGGCGCCTTCCTCGACGAATCCGGTCAACCGCTCCGCGAACCGCCCGCCGACTGGGGCCTGGCTGTCCAGTTCCGGGACTTCACCGGCGACGGGCACCCCGATCTTTACGTCTGCAACGACTTCGCCTCCTCCACCGACCGCATCTGGATCAGTGAGTCCGGCCGTCGGTTCCGCGCCGCCCCACGCACCTCCTTCAGTCACCTGAGCCTTTCCTCCATGAGCGTGGATGTCGCGGACATCGATCGCGACGGACGCGACGATTTGTTCGTGGCCGACATGCTCAGCCGTCTCGCCGGTCGCCGCGCCTGGCAACGTCCGAACACGCTCGCAGGCCTCTTCGCGCCTCCCATCCAGGACCCCGGCTACGCACCGGAAGTCCCCCATAACACCCTTCACCTGGCCCGCGAAGACGGCAGCTTCGCCGAGATTGCCTCCTTCGCTGGCGTCGCCGCCTCCGAATGGTCCTGGAGCGGCATCTTCCTCGATGTCGATCTCGACGGTTGGGAGGACCTGCTCCTCGCCACCGGCAACGGCCACGACGTGCAGCATGCCGATACCCTGGCCGAACTGTCCCGCGTGCGTTCTGCACCTTCCGCAGCAAGCCGCCTCGCCAACCTCCGTCGCTTCCCCGCCCTTCCCACGCCGCTCCTCGCCTTCCGCAACGAACGCAATCGGACGTTCTCCGACGCCAGCCAGTCCTGGAATTTCCAACTGCCCGGCGTCCACACCGGCATGGCCGTCGGCGACCTCGACAACGACGGCGACCTCGATGTCGTCGCCAACCACCTCAACGGTCCACTCACCCTCCTTCGCAACGACACCGCCGCGCCCCGCATCGCCATCCGCCTCCGCGGCGCCGCCGCCAACACCCGCGGCATCGGTGCCCGCATCCGAGTCCTCAACGGCCCCGTCCCGCAATCGCAGGAAATCATCGCCGGCGGCCGATACCTGTCCTCGGACGATCCCATTCGGACCTTCGCCGCCGGAACGGGCAATACCGCACTCACCCTCGAGGTAACCTGGCGCAGCGGCCGCGTCTCCCGCATCCCCGATGCGCGCCCGGACCGTATCTACGAGGTCATCGAGCCATCCACCCCGCCTGAGCCTCGCCCCGCCCCGCCCGCCCCAAAACCCTGGCTCGCCCAAGTCCCCCTCGATCCGCCGCACCGCCAGCAACCCGCCGCCATCGACGAATTCACCCGCCAATCCCTCCTTCCCCGCGCGGTCGTCAGCCGCTCCCCGGCCGTCGGTTGGATCGACCTCGAAGCCGATGGCATCGACGAGTGGCTCGTCGCCGACGGGCCCAACCAACCGGACCATTGGCGACGTCTCGATGCCGCCCGAGGCTGGGTCACGAATGCCGCTCCCCCCTCGTCCCTCACCGGCCCAGCGACGCGCAACGGAATCGCCGTCCTCGCCACGGGTGCGCCGGGCGGATGGCTCGTGGCCTGCGATTCCCCGGAACCGAGCGATTCCCCCGTCCTCCGCGGCGGCGCCGGCTGGAACGGAATTGAATCCGTCACGCGCGGCCTGAACCCGGGTGCACTCGCCGCGGCAGACCTCGACGGCGATGGCCAACTGGAACTGTTCGTCGGCGACCGCGGCATCCCCGGTCAGTGGCCTGCCCCCGCTCCGTCCCGATGGTTCACCCAGCGCAACGGCAAATGGACCGAGGCCGGTTCCATGGACACCGCCGGACTCGTCACCGGCGCCCTCTTCACGGACATCGACCTCGACGGCGACCCCGACCTCGTGACCGCCTCCGAGGCCGGTCCCGTCCGGGTCTGGCGCAATGATCGCGGCGTGCTCGCGCCAGCCCACTTCCCCGGGCTCGACGACCTGACCGGATGGTGGCAATGCCTCGCCGCCGCCGACTTCAACGCCGATGGCCTCATGGACCTGGTCGCTGGCAACTGGGGCGACAACTGGCGCCCCGAACCCATCGATCCCAGCCAGGCCTCGGTTCGCCTCGCCTGGGCGGATTTCGCCGGGCACGGGCGCATCGAACCCGTCCTCGCCTCGTGGGAGCCAAAGGAGCAACGGTGGTTCCCACGCCGGGAATGGAAGGCCCTCTCGGCCTCGCTTCCCTGGGTTCCCGTCGCGTACCCGTCTCACGCCGCCTACGCCGGCGCCCGCTTCGAGGAACTGCTCGCCGGCAAGCCGGATGGGGTCCGAAAGACGGAGGTCCAAACCTCCCGCTCAACGCTCTTCCTCAACCGCGGCCAGCGCTTCGAACCGATCCCGCTCCCCGCCGAAGCCCAATGGACCTCGGCCAACGCCATCGTCGCCGGCGACCTCAATGGCGACGGCCACGTCGACCTCGCCCTTTCGCAGAATCTCTTCCGCGTCGATCCCGAGTCCACCCGACAGGACGCCGGCGTTGGATTGCTGCTCGCGGGCGATGGCACCGGCCGCTTCCGAGCCCTCGGCCCCGCTGAATCCGGTGTCCGCGTCGCCGGTGAAGGCCGCGGCCTCGCCATCGCCGACGCCGACCGCGACGGCCGACTCGATCTCCTCATGGGCGTGCACGGCGGAGAATCCCGTCTCTGGAAGAATGTCATGGCCCAACCCGGCATCCGGGTCCGACTCCGCAATGCAGCGAAGGCGATTGGCGCCCGGATCCGCTGGGTCAAGGGCACGAGCAAAGGCCCCCTGATGGAACTGCGCGCCGGCAATGGCAGCGGCGGCCAGGACTCCTTCACCCCCGTTGTCACCGGCGTCCCGGACGGCGCCGAAATCGAGGTCACGCTTCCCGCCCAGCCTCCGCGCCGATGGCCTGCCAAAGCTCCGGAGATCACCGTCGACTGAATCCACTGCGCCAATCACGCGCCCTCGCCCAGCACCGCCTGCACCCGGCGCGCAAACCCGAGGCTGTCCTCGATCATCGCCCCCAGCGCCGTCGCTTCCGTCCGGATCTCCTGATCGTTCGTCACCACGAATACCGTCGGCGTCTCCGCCCCG
>CAIMMI010000068.1 GCA_903842505.1 uncultured Verrucomicrobiota bacterium
CGCCCCCCTCCCCGATGATCCAGCGGGTAACCGGGAAATCATGACCGATGACCGGGAGCCCGCTCGCCATGGCCTCGAGCAGCACGATTCCAAACGGTTCCCGGAGAGCAGCGTGAACGAAGAGGTCGGCGCAGCGATACACGGACGCCATCTCCGCGCGGGGCAGCGAAGTGCGGATGTGGACTCCGTTGCCGAGGAGTCGGCGGGCGAATTCCTCCAGGGAGCGGTGCTCGGCGGCGGTGGCATTGCCAACCAGAAGGAGGTGGGGACGGATGCCGGCGGGGATCCGGGCAAACTCCTCGACGATGTAATGAAGCCGTTTGGAACTGCCGGGCGCGAAGTCGCCGACGGCGAGGGCGAGATGGGCATCCGCTGGGACGGGCCCGAGCAAGCGGTCGCGTTCGGCCTGCCGGTTGGACGCGGGTTGGAATTGGGCGGGATCGACGAAGTGCGGGATCACCCGCCAGCCGCGGGTTTCGCGACCGGCCCGGGAAGCCGCGTCGAGGTACTCGGGGGCAAGCACCTGGACGTGGTCGAAGCGCCAGTTCCAATCGGGACCCAGCATCAGTCCGTCCATGTAGAAGACGGGCGGGCCTGAATCGCGGAGAGCCTCGCGGGTCCACCAGGCGACTTGCGGGTCGGTCAGGTGGATGACATCGGGACGGTGCGTGCGAAGTCGGCGGAGAAGGGCTCGGGTGAACAGCCTTTGCTCGATGAGGTAACGGTGGCGGGGGCTGAGGAACCGCAGGAAGACGGAGGTTCGGGAGAGGGTTGGGAGAAGGGTGGTGGGAACCGAAGTGGCGACGGGGCCGGCGGCATAAAGGCGGACCGGAGCGCCCTGATGGTGGAGGGCCTCTGCGAGGTCGGTGGCCCAGGTTTCCGACCCGCGGCGGATGCGGCCCAGCCCGGAAACGGCGATCGCAATGGAAGGCGTTCTCATCCTGTCAGTTCGTCCACCGGTGGAGTCATCCAGGAGGTGAGTATCCCGGTCCGCGAACGCGGCGGCAACGTCCTCGTTGGCTTCTCAGGCCCTTTCCCAAGGCGACGGGGACGTTGCCACCCCGATCCTGTTCTCAAACGGGGCAGCGTCGGGATGCGCCCGCAGCGCGGTTGTTCTGCACGCTCCTTGAATCGGTGGGCGGACACGGGCGAGGATGACCCGGATGAACGGCGCGAAGCTACGTCTGGTCTCGACTGATTTCGATGGGACGATCCACGAGGATTTTTCCGATGCGCCGATTCCGCTCAGTCTGGAGCGTCGGTTGGCGGAGTTGCAGGCGGCGGGCGCGACGTGGGTGATCAACACCGGCCGGGAGATGCAGAGCCTGATGGAGTCGTTGGCCCGGTCCCGGGTGTCGATACGGCCCGACTACCTCATCCTGGTGGAGCGCGAGATTTTCCGGAACGATCGTGGGCACTACGTGCCGGTGGAGCCCTGGAACACGCGGTGCAACGAAGATCATGGCCGGCTCTTTGCGGAGTTGGCGGTCGATCTGTCGGACCTGCTGGTGGGATTGCAATCCCGGTACGATGCGACGTTCTACGATGATCCCTGGTCACCGCTGTGTGCCATCGCGCGAAGCAATGCCCAGATGGATGGGATTGAGACCGAATTGAAGCAGTTTGCGGCGGAGCGGTCGGAGGTCACGGTGGTCCGCAATGATGTCTACGTCCGGTTCAGCCATTCGGGCTACAGCAAGGGGACGGCGCTGGGTGAGTTGCAGCGGTTGTTGGGCGTCACGGCGGAAGAGACGTTGGCTGCGGGCGATCACCTGAATGACCTGCCGATGCTGAAGTCGCGTTATGCGCGGTATCTGGTGGCGCCTGCGAATGCGGTGCCGGTGGTGAAGGCGCAGGTGCTGGGGCAAGGAGGGTGGGTGATGGAGGAACGGACCGGATTGGCGGTGCTGGCCGGTCTGGATCGGGCGATGGGGAGCCAATCCATTTGAAACGATTGGGGTGGTTTGGTGTCTAGCCACCCGTGAAATCGACGCTTGTTCCCCTTCTGATGGTGGTTTTGGTCCTGGCTTCCGGGTGCATCCATACGTCCCAGACGGAGGTCCGGGACGAAAGCCGGACCCCGGTGGAGTTCGAGACCGAGACGGCCGGCCGGATCTTCTACGAGACGCTGAGCAAGCGTCCGGACCCGCGGAATCGGGAGGAGAGCAACACCCAGGTTTCCCTCCCGGTGGTGTTCAGCAACGAGCATCGGGTCGTGACTGGGCCGAACCGCGCCTTCAACCAGGCGGTTCGCGAGTGCGACACGAATCACGACGGCAAGATCACGGAGAGCGAGGCACGGATCTGGTCCGGGAGTCGCTGATCCGGGAGTTTGGCTTTGATTGGAGGACCGCGGTGTGACGAAGTGCATCACTCCGTGAGCACCTCCAAGGAAAAGCGAATCTGTCCGGTCGTCAGTCGTGAGATCTCCTCTGCTGAATGCGGCGAATCCCGGCACAGCCTTTACGCCTGTCCTGAGGAATGTCCCTTCAATCCGTATTCGGCGGACAACTATGATCGGCTGCTCGATTTGACGGACAAGGTGGACGCATTGCAGTCGAAGTGGCTTTGTACCCAGACCGAAGAGCATCAGCGGACGCGGGAGGAGGTCCAACGCCTGGGCCCGGATGCCACCAGGGAGGAGATTGGGATGATCGTCTTCGACACCCTCCACTTCCGCAGGGATTCCGAGGGGCTGACGATGATTCAGCGCTGGGAAAAGCAGGGGTTCCCGGGGCTGAAGAACGATCAGAGGTTCTTTGTGAAGGCGCGGGCGTCGATACGGCTTGGGTTCCTCGAAGTCCATCAGGTCATCGATGACCGGGAGGTGATTGCGGTGGATCTGCTGGAACCGGGCTCTCCTGAAGTCCGGGTGGTGGATCGGGCGTTGGCAAGCAGGGGGGTGCGGTTTGGGACCTGGCTGACGTGGACGTATGACATGCCGCACTTCCGTCGGACCCATGGGGTCACGTGCCAGGTGGATTCGATCCGGGAACTGAGCCCGCTTGAGGTGCTGGAGATCACGCTCAGCCACCTGGGCTGTCCGCCCGGCGAACCGGAACGCACCCGCTGGATGGCGAAGCGGTACCTGGATGTGCTGGAGAGCCTCAGTGCGATCGGGAAGGTTCGCCAGTTGGACGCCATCATTGGCCGCCCAGGGATGGCAGGGCACCGGCCGCTTTCGCCGGTGGATCCGAAGCTGGAGGCCCTGGTTGCGCCGCGGTTGAGGGAGGATCCCATCCGGTTGGAGGTCCAGACCCAACGACGGGAGTTGGCTGTTGAGGATGGCTCCGATGTGGACCTGGCCGTTCGCATGTCCCTGGTGCGTTCCTGGCTCAACGAATCGATCCCGGCTCTGGGCGGGAAGACGCCGCGGGAGGCGGCGAGGGATCCGGAGTTGCGTCCGATGCTGGTGCATCTGGTCAAGGATCAGGTCCGGAGCTTCGACGAGGCCAACCTGAGGGCCGGCACTACGGGAGACATGAACTGGGCGTTGAGGGATCTGAGCCTGGACGAGTTGATCTTCCCTGCGCCGCCATGGCGGGAAGCTCCCGATCGCAGGTGAGTCCAGGCGACCGGACGGGGGCAGGTCCATCTTCGATCGCTCCAGGCACGGGCGCATCTGGACACTGCCCCCGCGAGGGGTGGGGCGAGTGTCCTCACGAGCCGGGAGGGAGTCCCGAGTTTCAAGATTCAAGGTTCAAG
>CAIMMI010000069.1 GCA_903842505.1 uncultured Verrucomicrobiota bacterium
GAGTTTGGTGAGCGGCGACCCATCGCTCGAGCTCGAGACGGCAATTTGGATCCAGGAGAACTGGCTGAGCAATCCGCGGCATCCATCAACTTTGACGGGTTGTTCAAATAAACCCAGTCATTTGTGAGACACTACACTAGACGGTTCAGGGTTTTGGACACGTGAAACCACCGAGGATCGCGAAATCCTGCGCATTCAAGGTCAGGAGAGAATCGACGCCTGCGGTCCGATAAGTCGCCGCCAGCAAAGAATCCAGCAGCCGCTTCCGGCCCAGGCGATGCTGGTGCATCCAGGTCAGAAATTGCCGGACGGCAGCGTCGTCAGGGAACGTCTGGTCCACTTCCCGGGCCGTCCACCATTGCTGAGCCAAGCGGAGCGCCTCGTCCACCGCCAGGGGGAGAGTGAATCGCTTGGGATCCGTGACGACATGGACGAACTCTGCCAGCACTTGGGGCGCCAGCGCTATTCGGTGTCCGCCTGTCACCAGTTGCGCGAGTTGCGCACGCACTCGGTCATGGAGTGGGTGTTCGGCCACTTCTGCCGCGACCAGAAATCCGGTGTCGAGACCGTACCTCACGCGCGGCCCTCAAGCATTTCATCCAGAAGATCGCCGCCGTCCGGTTGCGGCAGCATCTGGCCGAGTCGGGCCGGTGGAATGTCGAGGATTCCGTGTCGCTCCGTAGGTGGGGTGGTCTCGGCAGTCGATACGCCCCGGCCCAGTTGCCCGGCGAGGAAGATGAACAACTGCTCCAACTCGCGTTTGGGGAGCGATGCGGCCGCTCGCTCGATTTCTGCCAGCGAACTCATAGGGCGACGGTAGGCATTCCCAACGGGCGCGGCAAGCAGTGCTCCCCGGGCGCGAGAGCGGGATGGGGGGACCGATCCTCTGCTGCGGCTTCTTCTTCAAGGCGCGGGAAGAATGGGCCTGATGCAATCCTCGGCAACCACGACGTTGCCGCCCTGTCTGCACAGTTCACCCAAGTCCGGGGATTGCCGTTCCGGTGTTTCCTGCGAGTCTAGGGGGCGATGCAATCCCCTCGTGGTACAACGTGGACCCTGGCGCTGGCCGGGGCGCTGATGGTCGGGGCCATGCCTGGCGTGGAGGCGGCGGAAGGACCGGTACAGTTCAACCGCGACGTGCGGCCGATCCTGTCGGACCAGTGTTTCTCGTGCCACGGGTTCGATGCGAAGAAGCGGAAGGCGGGATTGCGCCTCGATGTGGCGGAGGGGGCGTATGCGGCGAACAAGGAGGGTCGGGTGGCGGTGAAGCCGGGCGACCTGGCGGGGAGCGAGATCTGGCGGCGATTGAACACCACGGATCCGGACGACGTGATGCCGCCGCCGGATTCGCACAAGGAGACGACGCCCGAGCAGAAGGCGATCCTGAAGCGTTGGATCGAGCAGGGGGCACGGTACCAGAAGCATTGGGCCTTCGAGGCCCCGTTGCGGAGTCCGCTGCCGGCCGTGGCGGCGTCGAATCCGGTGGATCATTTTGTCCGGGCGCGGTTGGAGCAGGAAGGCTTGAAGGCATCGGTCGAGGCGGATCGCCGGACGTTGGTTCGGCGGTTGTCGCTGGACCTGACGGGCTTGCCGCCGTCGGTGGAGGACGTGGAGCGCTTCGTGAACGATCCGGCTCCGGACGCCTATGAACGATTGGTAGATCGGTTGTTGGCGTCGCCGCATTACGGGGAGCGCATGGCGCGTGGTTGGCTGGACGTGGCGCGGTACGCGGACACGCACGGGCTCCACCTCGACAACGAGCGTCAGATGTGGGCCTACCGCGACTGGGTGGTGTCGGCGTACAACCGGAACCTTCCGTTCGACCGGTTCACCATCGAGCAGTTGGCGGGCGATCTCATTCCGGGGGCGACCCAGGACCAGTGGGTGGCGACAGGGTTCAACCGTTGCAACGTCACGACCAGCGAGGGTGGTTCGATCGATGCGGAGTTCGTGTTCCGCTATGCCGTGGAACGTGCGGCCACGACGGCCCAGGCGTGGATGGGGCTGACGGCGGGTTGTGCGGTCTGCCACGACCACAAGTTCGATCCGATTTCGACGCGCGAGTTCTACTCGATGTATGCCTTCTTCCACAGCGCGGCGGACCCGGCGATGGACGGCAACATCCTGCTGACCCCGCCGGTCATGAAGCTTCCGTCGCCGGACGACACGCGGCGTTTGGCCGAGGTGGATGCCGAGATGGCCAAGCTGGAGTCGTCGTTGTTGGCCAAGGCCCGAGCGACTCCTTATGCCGATCCAGCCGACGCCAATCCGCGTCCGCCGGTGAAGGACCTGGACCTCGTCTGGGTGGACGACGAGGCGCCGAGCGGTTGGAACACCGGGACGAGTTCCGGTGGTTCGACACGGTGGGTGACGAAGGAGGACGGCGGCTTGGTGAAGCGCGGGCGGCGGGCGATCCGACGGGAGGAGTCTGGCTTGGGTCAGGATGTCTTCGAGGCGGGTGCGCCGTTGGAGGTGCCGGCCTCGGCGCGGTTGTATGCGCACGTGTGGATCGATCCCAAGCGCCTGCCGAAGTCGATCATGCTCCAGTTCCGGACGGATGACTGGAAGCACCGGATGGTCTGGGGCGATGTGGACGCCATCGACTGGGGTGCGAAGGGCACGACGCAGCGGGCCTATGGTGGACCGTTGCCGGTGGCGGGCGAGTGGGTGCGACTGGAGTTTGATGCGGAGAAGGTCGGCTTGAAGGCTGGGGACAAGATTCAGGGCGTTGCCTACACGCAGTACGGCGGAATTGTTCAATGGGATGAGGCGGGCGTGACCGGGAAGGTGGATCCGGCGGCGGATCCGGGCCGGAGCTTCGCGGCCTGGTTGAAGGCGCAGCAGGGTCGGGATGTGGGTGAATTGCCCGCCGATCTGAAGAAGGTGGTGAAGGACGTGGCGGCGACGAACCGGACGCCGGCGCAGGTTGCGGGGCTGCGGGAGCAGTACGTGGCCCGGTTCTGTGTGGAGACGCGGTCGGCCTTTGATCCGATGCGGGCCGAGTTGGATCAGGTCCGCAAGCGCCGGAACGAGCTGGAAGGGCAGATTCCGTCGACTTTCGTCTGGAAGGACATGGACAAGCCGAGGGACAGCTTTGTGATGTCGCGGGGTGCGTATGACAAGCCGGCGGAGAAGGTGACGCGCGGCGTACCGGCGGCGTTGCCGCCGTTGAAGGTCGAGGGCACGCCGACGCGGCTGGACCTGGCGCGTTGGTTGATGAGTGCGGAGCATCCGCTGACTGGACGGGTGGCGGTGAACCGGTTGTGGCAGCAGTTCTTTGGGATCGGGTTGGTCCGGACGCCGGAAGATTTCGGTTCGCAGGGCGAGCCGCCGACGCATCCGGAGTTGCTCGACTGGCTTTCGGTGGAATACCGGGAATCCGGTTGGGACACGAAGGCGATGGTCCGGCTCCTGGTGACTTCGGCGACCTATCGGCAGGTCTCGACGGTTACGGCGACGCTGCTGGCGAAGGATCCGGAGAACCGGTTGCTGGCGCACGGACCGAGGTTCCGGTTGGACGCGGAGCAATTGCGGGACGGTGCGCTGCACATGGCCGGGTTGGCGGTCCTGCAGATGGGCGGCAAGGGAGTGAAGCCCTACCAGCCACCCAACATCTGGGAGCCGGTGGGTTTCGTGGGTTCGAACACGCGGGATTACCGGCAGGACACGGGAGCGTCGCTGTACCGGCGCAGCCTGTACACGTTCTTCAAACGCACGGCGCCGCCGCCCTTCATGACCACGTTTGATGCGCCGAACCGCGAGGGATTGTGCGCCCGTCGGGAACGGAGCAATACGCCGCTCCAGGCCCTGCAGTTGATGAACGACGTGCAGTACTTCGAGGCGGCACGTGGCCTTGCGCAGCGGATGATCCGCGAGGGCGGCAAGGATCTGGTGGCGCGTGTCCGGTTTGGGTTCGAGACGGTGCTGGCACGGCCGCCGGCGCCTGAGGAACTCTCGGTGATCCAGTCTGAACTGGAGCGCCGGTTGGCGCGGTACAAGTCGGATCCCGAGGCTGCGGCGAAGGTGATTGCCTTTGGAGAATCCAAGCCTGCGTCGGGCGTGGATGCGGCGGAGTTGGCGGCTTATACGCTGACGGCAAACCTGCTGTTGAATCTGGACGAGGCCGTGAACCGCAACTGACAAGGAAACCCATGGACCCATTCATCGAGTATCACGTGCAGCAGACGCGCCGGCAGTTCTTCGGAAACGCCGGGCTGAGGTTGGGAGGGGTTGCGTTGGCCGGCCTGATGGCCGGTTCGGGACGGCGGCTTCTGGCGGAACCCGCGGCGGCCTCGGCCGCAAGCGGGGGCGCGCGGGTGCATCCAGGCATTCCCGGGATCCCGCACTTTGCCCCGAAGGCGAAGTCGGTCATCTACCTCCACATGAACGGTGGGCCCTCCCAGATCGACCTCTGGGATCACAAGCCCGGGCTGAAGGAATACTTCGACAAGAACCTGCCGGAATCCGTGCGCCAGAGCCAACGGTTGAGCACGATGACCAGTGGGCAGGACCGGTTCCCGGTTGCGCCGTCGAAGTTCCAGTTCAAGCAGCATGGTCGGTCGGGTACGTGGGTCAGCGAGGTGCTCCCGCACACGGCGAAGGTTGTCGACGAGATCGCGCTGGTGCGCTCCGTGCACACGAACGCGATCAATCACGATCCGGCGTGCACGTTCGTCATGACGGGCAGCGAGATCCCGGGTCGGGCGAGCATCGGTTCCTGGTTGGCCTACGGACTGGGCAGCGAGAGCAACGACCTGCCGGCCTTCGTCGTGTTCACGCCGTCGTTCCCGTCGTCTGGAAACGGTCAGGCCCTGTTCTCACGGATGTGGGGCAGCGGTTTCCTTCCGACCCGATATACGGGCGTGGCCCTGAGGGGTTCGGGAGATCCGGTGCTGTATCTGCAGAACCCGCCGGGAGTGGAGGCTTCGGATCGGCGCGGAATGCTGGAGGCGCTGAACGACCTCAACCGTCGTCATCATGGCGTGTACGGGGATCCGGAGATCCAGACGCGGATTGCGCAGTATGAAATGGCGTTCCGGATGCAGACGAGCGTGCCGGAGTTGACGGACCTTTCGAAGGAGTCGGCGGCAACGCTGGAGATGTATGGGCCGGACGTGAAGCGCATGGGCAGCTTCACCCATTCGGCGATCATGGCCCGGCGGTTGGTCGAGCGCGGTGTCCGCGTGGTGCAGTTGCTGCATCGTGGATGGGACCAGCACGACAGCCTGCCAACCGCGATCAAGAACCAGTGCATGGACACGGATCAGGCCGCGGCCGCGCTGATCACGGACCTCAAGCAGCGCGGGTTGCTGGATTCCACGCTGGTGGTCTGGGGCGGCGAGTTTGGTCGGACGGTGTATTCGCAGGGGCGGTTGTCGGCCGACACCTACGGGCGGGATCATCATCCCCGGAACTTCTGCATGTGGATGGCTGGCGGCGGGGTCAAGGGGGGCACGGTCTACGGCCAGACCGACGACTTCAGCTACAACATCGTTGAGAATCCGGTCCACGTGAACGACCTGAACGCGACGATCCTGCACTGCCTGGGCATCGATCACCGTCGGTTCACGTTCAAGAACCTGGGACTCGACCAGCGGTTGACGGGCGTCGAGGACGCCCGCGTCGTGAAGGAGTTGCTGGCCTGAGCAGCGAAGCGATCGACGCGACGGGCGCTCAACCGGCCGGGTTGGGCGAGGCAAGGATCCTCAGCGTCCATCGGTCCGGTTGTCCTGCGAAGAACGCAGCCAGGCCTGTGCTCCAGAGTGCGCCCGGAGTTCCGGGAAGAAGAGGGCGAAGTCCGATTCGAAGTCTGGCAGGTGGGCTTCGAGGGTAGCGGTGGCTTCGGCGAGATCGAGCCGCCGTCCGTACTGGTCGAGGATGCGGGCGGAGAGCCGTTCAAGGGCGTCGCGGATGCCGTTGAGGGTGGCGTAGGATCCGAAGCGATCGTTCCGGACGACGAGGCGGATCATTTCGCTGGGATCGCCGGGCAGGTCGGGCAGGCGGTTCCCGGCGTGGGCGTAGAAGTCGTGGATGAACTGGGTGAAGGGCTCGTCCGAGTGCGTCGCCCAGTGGATGGCCAGGCAGTGGTCGTAGAAGATGTCGACGAGTACCCCGGCGTAGCGTCGGTGCGGTTGCGGAATGCGGGCCCGGCTGCGGGCGACGACCGGATGGCGGTCGGTGAAGGCGTCGATGGCGCGGTGCTGTCGCACACCGGCAGCGAACGCGGGGCCGAGGCGGCGGATGTCGTCGGGCGTGAGGATATCCGCAAGGACGTTGGCGAGCCGGATGTCGGGATCCGGTGGCGACAGCAGGGCGTGGGCGAGCCAGTTCAACCGGCGTTGTCCTCGGGCAGGGCCGAGATCTGGAGCATCCGTTCGATCGGGGCGCGGCCGCGGTCGAGGATGTGCTGGGGAAGTTCGAGGCGGGGCGAAAGGTTCTGCATGCAGTCGCGCAGTTTCTCGAGCGTGTTCATCTTCATGAACCGGCATTCGTTGCAGCGGCAGTTCTCGGTCGGAGCCGGGATGAACGTCTTGCCCGGGCATTCCTTCTCGAGGCGATGCAGCATGCCGGCCTCGGTGGCGACGATGATCGCCGGCGAGGGATGGTTGCGGCACCAGGTGACCATCTTCTCGGTGGAGCAGACCTCATCGGCCAGCAGGCGCACGGCGCGCGTGCACTCGGGGTGGGCAATGAGGGGCGCGTCCGGGTGCTCGCGTCGGATGCGGGTGATGACGGCGTGGGTCCACTCGACGTGGACGTAGCAGTTGCCCTTCCAGAGGGTCATGGGGCGGCCGGTCTGTTCGATGACCCACGAGCCGAGGTTTTCGTCGGGGACGAAGAGGAGGTCGCGATCCTTGGGAGCGTGGCGGACGATCTTGGCGGCGTTACCGGAGGTGCAGATGACGTCGCTGATGGCCTTCACCTCCGCCGAGCAGTTGATGTAGGCGATGGTGTAGAAGTTTGGATTGGTATCCTGAAGGGCCTTCAGTTTCGCGGCCGGGCAGCTTTCCTCGAGCGAACAGCCAGCGTCGGCGTCCGGCAGGATCACGACCTTGCCGGGGTTCAGGATCTTGGCGGTTTCCGCCATGAAATGGACGCCGCAGAAGACGATGACATCGGCCTGGGTCTTGGCGGCCTGCTGGGCGAGGCCGAGGGAATCGCCCACGAAATCGGCGACATCCTGGATTTCCCGGATCTGGTAGTTGTGGGCGAGGATGACGGCGTTGAGGCGCTTCTTGAGATCGAGGATTTCGCGGCTGAGCGAATCGACGGGCGCGGCCGTTTCCAGCATGGCGGTCATGTGGGGCGGACCCTAGGCCCGGAGCCCGTGGGACTCAAGCCGGGGGAGCGGAACGGACGAGTCGGCGCCACGCCTGGAATCCGGTCGCGAGGGCGAGGACACCGCAGAGGACATAAGGCCAGCTTGGGTGCCGGTCGAACAGGAGTCCGGCGCAGGGTGGACCGAAAACCCGGGCGAGGGCACCGGCGCTCTGGGCAACGCCGAGTGTGGCGCCCTGTTCGTCGGCCGGGGTGAGGTGCGAGAGCATGCCGAAGAGCGGCGGGCGGGTGAGGCCGGATCCGATGGCCAGTCCGCCGACGACCAGGAGCAGGAGGCCCCATTGGATGCCTGCGGGCTTGAGGAAGATCGACCAGTCGAGGGCGTGGGACCCGTGGATGAAGGGCAGGGGAAGCATGGCGGCCCCGAAGATGAGGAGGCTGCCGGCGATCAGGCGCGCCTCGCCCAGGCTCTTGACGAGTCGTCCGATCGGGCCGGCCTGGACAATCGCCCCAATCAGTCCGGCATAGCAGAACAGGATGGCGTTCGTGCGGGCTGCGTCCTCGTCGGCCAGGCCGAAGTTCTGCTGGACCATCAAGCCGAGCGTGCTCTCGAAGCAGGTGAAACCGAAGGTCGCCAGGAAGAAGATCAGGATCAGGAATCCGACCGTCGGTTTGCCGAGTGTATTGCGGTACTGGTTGATCCGGGTACGCCGCGTGGTCGGAGCCGTGCCCGGGACCCAGCTTTCCGGGAGTCGAATGAAGGCCGAGAGGAAATTGGCCAGGCAGAGGCCTGCGGCCAGCATGCCGGGCGCTGCCGAGACGAGGGCTGGGCTCGCGCCGGCCCATCGGGCCAGTGCCTGCGATCCGACGGCGAGGGCGGGTCCGACGATGAACCCCAGTCCGAAAGCCATTCCGATGAGGCCCATCCGCGTTGAACGTTCTTCGGGCGGGGTGATGTCCGCGATGTAGGCCTGTGCGACGGTGATGTTGGCACCGCACATGCCCGCCACGATGCGGGACCCGAGGATCACGAGGAGCGCGGTGGATCCGGAGAGCGTCGAACCCCAGGCGAAGGTGGCGTAGGAGAGGACGGCGACAGACGTGCTGGCGAGCAGGACCGGGCGGCGCCCGATGCGGTCGGACAAGGCGCCCCAGGCCGGAGCGAACAGGAACTGCATGAGCGAGTAGGACGCCATGATGCAGCCGACCTGAAAGGCGGTCGCGCCGAAGGAGCGCGAGTAGTTGGGAAGGAGGGGCAGGACGAGACCGAAGCCGACGAGGTCGACGAAGACGGTCAGGAAGATGATGGCCAGCGACGGTTTCCGCACCCGGGGTGAAGGTTGGCGCGGGAGACGGTCCAACGCCAAGCGGCAAGTTGGTTGGCGAGTTTCCAGTTTCCAGATGCCAGTTCCCAGTTCCGGACGACCGGAGTCTGGGAACTCTCCGCCTGGCGGCTGCCCAATACGACGTCAGGAGGCTGACCTGTGAAGAGGTTCCCGGCGGCTGGATTCGACCAGGTGACTGCCCGCTTACTCCGCCTCCTGACGTCGTCGGCTACCCGGCTTGGCGGAGCAGACCTGGATCAGGCGACGGCGGTGGCGGCGGGTTCGGGTTCTACCCACTTGCCGTTTTCCTTGATCAGGTCGACGAGACGGTCGACGGCTTCGTCCTCGGGAATATTGAAGCGGACGGGCTTCTTGCCGATGTAGAGGTTGATCTTGCCGGGGGCGCCGCCGACGTAGCCGAAGTCGGCGTCCGCCATCTCGCCGGGGCCGTTCACGATGCAACCCATGATGGCGATCTTGACGCCCTTGAGGTGAACGGTGCGGCCCTTGATGCGGGCGGTGACGGTCTGGAGGTTGAAAAGCGTCCGCCCGCAGCTGGGGCAGGCGACGTAGTCGGTCTTGAAGGACCGGCACCCGGCAGCCTGAAGGATGTTGAAGGCGAGTCGGAGCGACTGGCCATGACCCGGTTCCCCGCGGACGAGGATGGCGTCCCCGATGCCGTCGGCGAGGAGGGCGCCGAGGTTGACCGCGGCCCGGAGCAGGGCGACGTCGGGCGACATCGGCGTGGGTGTGGTTTGGAGTCGGTCCTTGAGCAGGATCGGGTTGGCCCGGCCGACGCGCTGGAGTTGGATGGCCAGGAGGCGGAAGGCCGTGATCGGGGGCAGCGGGACGTCATCGCGAACCGACACGAGTTGCGTGTCGCAGGGGATCTGGTCGGGTGCGATGGGCTGGCGGGGGTCGATTTCGAGGAGGTTGAGGTCCTCGTAGATGGCCTCGGGTCGGACATCGGCCTTGGCGGCGATGCGTGGGGCGACGTGATCGAAGGTTTCGCGGGTCACGATCACGCGGACCGTCTGGTCGCCGCCGCAGCGGAGGCCTCCTTCGAGTTCGGACTCGGCACAGGTGCGGCGTTTGAAGGTGAAGGGATCCCAGACGAGCGGCGCTTCCGGGAGCGGGGAGTTGGTCGGGTTGTGGACGAGGGAGGGAATCTGGGCGAGGAGATCGTTGCAGACGGCGATTTCGCGGGGACTGTCTTCGGTCAGGGAGACGCGGATGGTGTCGCCGATGCCGTCGCAGAGGAGGGCGCCGATGCCGATGGCGGACTTGATGCGGCCGTCTTCGCCTTCGCCGGCCTCGGTGACGCCGAGGTGGAGCGGGTAGTTCCAGTCCGGGCCGAGTTCCTCGAGTCGGGCCGCGAGGAGGCGGTAGCACTCGATCATGACCTTGGGATTGGAGGACTTCATCGAGAAGACGAAGTTGTGGAAGTCGTGCTTGCGACAGATCCGAGCGAACTCGAGGGCGCTCTCGACCATGCCGAGGGGCGAGTCCCCGTAGCGGTTCATGATGCGGTCGGAGAGGGAACCGTGGTTGGTGCCGATGCGGAGCGAGCGACCCAGTCGGCGGGCCTCGATGACGAGGGGTGCGAAGGCTTCTTCGACCCGGCCGAGTTCGGCGACGTATTCGTCGTCGGTGTACTCCTTGACGGCGAACTTTTTCTTGTCGGCGTAGTTGCCTGGGTTGACCCGGACCTTCTCGACCCACTTGACGGCCTCGAGGGCGGCCTCGGGCTTGAAATGGATGTCGGCAACAATGGGGACATGGCAGCCGCGCTCGCGGAGGGCGCGGACGATGTTCTCGAGGTTGGCGGCGTCCTTCACGGTGGGGGCGGTGATCCGGACGATCTGGCACCCGACGGCGACGAGTTCGAGCGTCTGCTGGACGCACAGGTCGGTGTCCATGGTGTCGCAGGTCAGCATCGACTGTTTGACGACCGGATGCTGGCCGCCGATGACGACGCCACCGCGGGCGGGATCGCCGACGGTGACCTCACGGGTGAGGCGACGGGTAAAGTTCCAGGGAGACGCGCAGTACTTCATTGCCGTGGGCAATAGAGCGAGAGCGGAGGCGTTCCGTCAATGTTGGGGGTGTTGGGCTGCCTGGGAGCCGGGAAGGAGCGTGCGGGCAGCGGGCCGAGGCTGGGTCTCAAGCCGCGAAGCCGAGCCTCCTGACGTCGACTCCTACGGTTGTGCAGCGGCTTGCGCTTGGGCGGGGAAAGGCCAAGGTTGCCGGCGAAGGAACAATTCATGGAAAAGCCGAAGATTGTAGCGTGGTTGAAGCCGTGGTGTGGATGGAGCGCGGGTGTCCGTGCCGTGTTCAAGAAGTACGACCTGCCGTTCGAAGAGCGGGACGTCATCAACCGGCCCGAGTGCTATCAGGAGATGGTGGACAAGACCGGCCAGACCAAGCAGCCCTGCGTCGAGATCGGGGGGCGGGTGCTGGCGGACGTGAGTGGGGATGAAGTGGAGGCCTGGATGCTCCAGAACGGCGTCGTGACGCCGAACAATCGCGCTGCAGAAGCGCCGACGAACCAGCCGTGCGCGCACGAGATGCCGCAGGCGGCGCCGATGAGCTTCCGTCGCTGACCGTTTTCCCAGTCGCCCCGGGCTCCCGAAGTCTGGTAGTCCTCTCGGGCATGACGACGATCGGATTTCTGGGAGCCGGCAAGATGGCTACGGCCCTTGCGAAAGGGTTCGTGGCGGCGGGATGTGTGGCGCGCGAAGGTTTGAGCGCGAGCGACCTGATTCCGGCGGCTCGGGAGGCCTTCGGGCGTGAGACGGGGGGACGGTTCCACGCGGACAACCTGGAAGTGGTGGCGGCAGCGGATGTCCTGTTCATCGCGGTGAAGCCGGATCAGGTGACCGACCTTCTGAAGGAAATCCAGGGTGGTCTGGAAAGTCGGCACCTCCTGGTTTCGATCGCGGCGGGGGTTCCGTTGGCGAAGTTGGAGGCGGCGGCGCCAGGAGCCCGGTGCATCCGGGTGATGCCGAACACTCCCGCGTTGGTGGGGGCGAGCGCCTCGGCATTCGCGGTCGGGACGGAGGCGACCCGTGAAGATGCGGAGTTGGTCCAGAAGCTTCTGGGATCCGTCGGGCTGGCGCTGGAAGTGAAGGAAAAGCTGCTCGATGCGGTGACCGGACTGAGCGGATCCGGGCCGGCTTACGGTTTCCTGATGATCGAAGCGTTGGCGGACGGAGGCGTGGCGGCCGGTCTCCCGCGGGATGTCGCGCAGCGACTGGCAGCCCAAACGCTGTTGGGTGCGGCGAAAATGGTATTGGAAACGGGTCTGCATCCCGGGGCGCTGAAGGACGCGGTGTGCAGTCCTGGTGGCACGACGATCGAAGCCGTGCACGAACTGGAGAAGGGTGGAGTACGCGCGGCGTTGATGGGTGCCGTGCGGGCGGCGGCGGACAAGGCGCGTCGTTTGGCCTGATCCTCTCTGGCTGAAGGAGATTTCCCTTTATGCACCCTCTGCATCCCCCCTCTCCGAAGCAGTCGAAGATCATCTGGTTTTCGATCACGGCACTGGCGATCGCCGTGATGGCGGGGTTGGTGGCGTCCGGGGTCTGGGCATTGGGTCGGGTGTTGCAGTTGCTGGCTCCGGTGCTCTGGCCGCTGGCGCTGGGGGGCGTGCTGGCCTACCTGCTCGATCCGTTGGTGGATGTGCTGGTGGCCCGTCGGATTCCCCGGGCGCGGGCGATTTCCCTCGTGTTTGTGACGGCCTGCGCGTTGGTCGTGGGCATCTTCCTGAGTTTTGTGCCGCAGGTTGTCGGCGAGGCCCGGTTGTTTGCGGAGCGGGTTCCGGCCTATTCCCACAAGCTTCGGCAACGACTGGATTCCTGGGCCACGAACCCGCCGGTGGTTGTCCGGCGGGTTCTGGCGGCGCGCGACCTGTTTGTGCGGCAGTCGAACACCGTCCCGGAATTGACGATTCCGGTAGACCCCCTGCCCGAAGCAACGACGAACGCGCTCGCGGCGGCGCCGTTGTCGCCCAAGGCGCGCATGCCCGGGATCAGTCCGGAGACGTTGCGGTCCTTTACGGCGTGGGTGGGGAATCTGCTGCCGGGTTTCGGATCGTGGGCGGCGGATCAGTTGGGGCGGGTTTCGGGATGGTTCGGAGTTCTGGTCGGGTTGTGCCTGGTTCCGATCTACGCATTCTACTTCCTGCTGGAGAAGCAGGGGATCGAGCGGCAGTGGACCGAGTACCTGCCGGTCCGGGCGTCCTGGTTCAAGGAGGAGATCGTGTTCTGTCTGCGGGCGGTGAACGACTACCTGGTCGTGTTCTTCCGGAGCCAGGTCCTGGTCGCCTTGTGCGACGGATTCCTCTACACGGTCGGATTCCTGATGATCGGGTTGCCGTACGCCTTCCTGCTGGGGTTGATGGGCACGTTGCTGACGATGATTCCGTTCATCGGAGCGATTGTGACGTGCACGACGGCGCTGGTCGTGGCCTTTGCGGCGTCTGGCAGTTGGGAGTCGCCGGCGTTGGTGCTGGCGGTCTTCGGGGTGGTGCAAACGCTGGAAGGGTTGGTGATCTCGCCGAAGATCATGGGCGACCGGGTCGGGTTGCATCCGCTGACGATCATCGTGGCGGTCATGGTGGGGACGCAGTTGCTGGGGGGTATCCTGGGCGGGATCCTTGCGATTCCGCTCACGGCGGCGCTTCGGGTCATCATGTTCCGGTACGTCTGGAGGGCCCGCCAGTCGGGTGCAGAGGAAAAGCCGGTTGAAGCGGGCCCGGCTTGAGATGGGTTGAGGCAAGCCCAGTCCGAGTCCGGTTGAACGAAGACCGGCGAGGCAGGTCTGAATCGAGGATCCGGAACGGAAAGCCGGATCGATTCCCCGTTTGGCAGGCACACCGTTTGCGCAATATACTCACGCCATGAAGTTCTCCTTGATCCTTCCAGCCTTGCTGGTCCTCCCGCTGCTCCGCGGGGACATTGCCCAAGGTGATCCGGTGCCGAGAAGCCGGCTTCCAGCGTCGCCTGGAAAGATCTCCAGTGGCGGCCAACCGGTCCTGGCAGCATCGGCGGTGGAAAAGGCGGCGGACATCTCGAAGTACACCAATACGCTGACGCTTTCCGCCCCGGATGGCGCCGGGAACGTGGCCCAGATCGCGGCAAGGGCGTTGGAACGCGCCCATTTCTCACGGATGCGTTTCCGGGACGAGGTCAGTGCGAAGCTGTTCGAGCGCTACATGGAGTCGCTCGATCCGCAGCGGGTCTACTTCCTCCAGTCGGACTACGACAGTTTCCTGAAGTACAAGGCCCGTCTGGACGACCTGACGATGATCGAGAAGGACGTTCAACCGGCCTACGAGATCTTCAACCGGTTCCTGCAGCGGTTCGACCAGCAGTACGCCTACGTGGCGGGGTTGCTCGGCAAGGAGGCATTCAAGTTTGATTCGGACGAACGGGTGCAACTGAACCGCAAGGAGGAACCCCGTCCGAAGGACGTGGCGGAGGCGCAGAAGTTGTGGCGCGACCGATTGCGGTACGAATACCTGACGGAGAAGCTGAACCAGACGGCGATTCCGGAGTTGAGCACGAATGTCTGGCGCAAGGTGCTGGGAGTCGGCTCGGAGCAGGCCTTGTCGGAGAAGCTGCCCGCCAGTGTGAAGCGTCCGTTGGGGACGAACGTGCTGACGGAGTTGGAGGCACTGGTTGGCAAGGTGCACGGCGCGGAAACCCTGGCGAAGATCAACCAGGGGAAGTGGACGACCCGCAAGCAGGTGGAGTCCTATCTCGCTGGAAAGCTTCCGGAGGAGCGGCACAAGGACACGCTCGACAAGCTGACCCGGCGCTACAACCGGACGTTGCGCACTCTCAAGCAGTACGAGCCCGACGAGGTGCTGCAGTTGTATCTCGATTCGCTGGCGCATTCCTATGACCCGCACTCGAACTACTTCGGGAAGAGTGAGCTCGATTCGTTTTCGATCAGCATGAACCTGACCCTGTTCGGGATCGGGGCGACGCTCCAGAGCGAGGACGGTTACACGGTGATCCGGAACGTGGTTCCGGGAAGCCCGGCCGAGAAGAGCAAGCAGATCAAGGTCGGCGACAAGATCGTGGCCGTGGCGCAGGGCGACGACGGCGAGTGGGTGGATGTGGTCGACGAGAAGCTCAAGCGGGTCGTCGAGCAGATCCGGGGCACCAAGGGAACGCGGGTGCGGCTGACCACGATTCCTGCGGGGGGCGATGATTCGGCCCGGAAGGTGGTTTCCCTGGTCCGTGACGAGGTGAAGCTGGAGGACAGCGAGGCCAAGGCGAAGATCGTTGAGTTGCCGACGGCAGCGGGAAAGACCCAGCGAGTCGGCGTGATCGATCTGCCTTCCTTCTATGCCAGTTTCCCGGTCGGGGTGGGCGGTCGTGCGACGCGGCCGAAGAGCACGACGGCGGACGTCTCGAAGCTCATCCGGAAACTCCAGTCGGAGAAGGTGGAGGGCATCATCCTGGACCTGCGCCGCAACGGCGGTGGATCGCTGGAGGAAGCGGTCAACCTGACGGGTCTGTTCATCAAGAGCGGGCCGGTGGTGCAGGTGAAGGAGTTCAATGGCCGTGTGGTGCAGGACGACGACGAGGATCCGTCGGTGCTTTACGACGGACCCTTGATGGTTCTGACCAGCCGGTTCAGCGCATCGGCTTCGGAGATCGTGGCCGGGGCCCTGCAGGACTATGGCCGGGCGGTGGTGGTGGGTGACGTCAACACGCATGGCAAGGGAACGGTGCAGACGATCCAGGAGCTGGGGATGATCCTGCCGGATTCGCCGGTGCATCCCGGAGCCGTGAAGCTCACGATCCGCAAGTTCTACCGGGCTTCCGGCGAGTCTACCCAGTTGAAGGGGGTGGTTCCTGACGTGATCCTGCCGAGCGTCAACAACCTGCTCGAAACCGGCGAAAGTTCGCTCACCAATGCCTTGCCGTGGGACACGATCGCGAGTGCCGACTTTGATCGGTTGAACCGGATCCAGCCCTTCCTGGGTCAGTTGCGGGACCGTTCCTCCAACCGCATTGCCGGGGATCGCGACTGGGATTACGTCCGACAGGACGTCGAGATTTACCGCAAGAAGCAGGCGGAGAAGGCGATCTCGCTGAACTTTGATCAACGCGTGCGGGAGCGGTCTGAAGATCGGTCCCGTGCCGAGGGCCGGAAAAAGGAGTTGGGGGCGCGCGGTCAGAAGGAGCCGACCACTTATGAGCTGACCCTGAAGGCTGCGGACGAGCCGGGATTGCCGGCGCCGGTGGGGAAGACCAACGCCGTGGCGAAGGCCAATGATCCGCATGCCGCCGGCAAAACGCCTGCGGAAGGGGCGAAGGCGGATCCGGATGAGGAAGGCGAACCGGAGAAGGAGACGGATCAGGCGGTCGACGTCCACCTGCGTGAAGCCGAGCGGATCCTGCTGGATCTGATCGAGCTTTCCGGGGGCGGCACCAAGAAGGGGGTTGCGACCTCCATCGCCCGGTAGCCGGGCGTGGCACTTCAGGGCCGGTGGGCTTCCAACCCGCCGGCCCTTTTGTTTTCCCCGGCTGGGATCGGGTTCCAACGGTTGGGTTGGATCGACGGGATGGGGATGCCCGGTCCGCCATCGAGCAGGAGTTCGGCGGATTCCACCCGGGTTTCGCGGCCGAGTCCGATGTGGATTCGACCCGTCGACTGCGATCGGTAGGATTCGCCCGTCATCAGGCGTCGTTCGTGCACGACGCCCCCCGCCCGGATACGGATCCGGCAGTCGCCGGACAACCGGGCGGATTCAAACCCGATCCAGTTGCCCGGAACTGGCGTTTGATTGCGGAGGATCAGCACCCGTTGCCGACGTTGGGGCCATTCCTCGAAGGTGGTGACGGCAAGGTCCATCCGGCCGTCGGCACCGACATCGATCGGGACGGCGTTCCGGGTGTCGGCCGGGATGGCCGAGCCCCGGAGCCACGCGGATTCGGAGAACACTCCGGGCGCCGTCTGGAGAAACAGCGCGCCGTTCTGCCAACCGCCGTAGGAGGCACGGTCAGCCGCCCGTCGGCCGGCGGCGTTGCGGAAATAGAGGTCGGTGACCGGATTGTGGGTGGATGCCGCGACGTGGAGGTCGTGGAGCCAGAACTGCCGCTCGTAGTCGCGGACGCTGGCGCGGGTTTCGTGGCCGTGGCAGACGTGCAGGTCGAGTCGACCATCGTTGTCGACGTCGATGGGTGTCGCAGCCCAGGCCCAACCGCCGTCCGAGAGTCCCATGCCGGAAGGGGCGACGGTCATTCCCCCGGAAACGCCGAGAAACATGCGGTTCCCGGCAGTCATCGCGGGACGGAGACGTCGATCGGACTCGAATCCCGGCCGGGCGAGGCCCCAGCGGTCCAGTCGGGCGGCGACGGGTGAACCCATGCCGATGGCGTAAAGATCGGGCCTTCCGTCGTCGTTGAAGTCGCCGGTGACGTGGGCCATGCCAAACAGGTGCCGGGCGTCACCGAGGGACCGGGTTTCGTCGGAGAACGTTCCGTTGCCCTGGTTCAGGAACAGGTCCACTCCGGCGAAGTCGCTGTTGACGATCAGGTCCGGTTGGCCGTCGCCATTCCAGTCGGCGAATGAGGCGCTGTAGGTCCGACGGCGTCGCTTGCCTGCGAGGCCTGCGCCCAAGGTGAAGTCCCGCAAACCCGCAGGTCCCTCGTTCCGGAGGAGGAAGGATTCGAATCCATCGTTGGCGTCGTGGAACGGCGTCGGAAACTGGCCGCCCTGATAGGGCAGCTTGTACTGGGTGAGGAACAGGTCGATGTCGCCGTCTCCGTCATAGTCGGAAGCCGCGAGCGATTGTGGGTGCCGGATGGGGACGGGCGCGCGCCAGAGCAGGGTTCCCGGGCCTTCCCATCGGGGCCCGGGGAGCCAGCGGACTCCCTCGCGCCCGGCGAGGAGCAGGTCGGGAACCTGGTCGCGGTTCCAGTCAACGACCGCCGCCGCCCAGACGGGTTCTGGGGGAAGCCCCGGAAAGGACTCGACCTCCCATCCGCCCGGATTGGCCCGCAGCCAGATTCCGGCCCCGATCAGCAACAGGTCGTCGCCGGTTCCGTCCGACCTCCGCACGGCGATCAGTGGATCGCAGAAGGCGCTGTGGGGCGGGACGGGCAGAACCAGTTCCGCTGCAATCCCGATCGGGGGGGTGTCGACCGTTGCAGCGCCTTCCAACCGATCCAGCGTCACGTGCGCGCCCGTTCCGAGAATTCCGCCGGCGCCCTCGATGGAACCTTCGACGGCAATCCGGGTTCGGCGTCGCGTCGGTTCGTGCTCCAGCAGCAGTTCGGCGCTGAATCGGCTCCGAGGTGGCAACTCGACCCAGTCGAGCAGTTGCCATCGGGACCGACGGAGGCGCCATCCGGCGGCGTGCCAGGCTGCCAATTGGCGGGACCATTCCGTTGATTGCCAGGTGGTCCCCGGAGCAAGGGAGAGCGGTTGGATGCCATCGGGCAGGGGAATCGATGCCGATGGCTTTGCAGGAGGTTCGAACCGGAGGGTCGCGGGAGCGAGGTCGGCGAGGTTGAGAAGGGGTTCCGGGTCCTGGTTCAGGCGGTCCCAGAGGTCGTTGAGGGCGTCGAGGGCCGGTGCGGCGGCGAGTTCGCGTGCGAAGTCCCGGGTTTCCGCGGCAGATTCGGACGCTTCCAGCGCGAGGAACGCTTCCGTGACGTCGGTGGGCCGGTTGGAAGCCGGTGCTGGCTTTCCGGTTGGGCGCCGGGATTGGACCCAGAGCGCCGTGCCGGCGGCGAGTGCCAGGGACGTCAGCAGGAGCGTGGTTCGCCGGGGGAGGGGCATTCAGGAAAAGAAAACGGCGGATGCCAGCGAGTTCGCGAGCATCCGCCGATGATTGGGACCCATGGAGGGGCTTCAGCGGCCCTTCATCAGCCGACCGAAGTTCTGGTAGGCCTCCTTGGCCTTCGGGTCGTTCTGGGACTGTTCGAGCAGTTTCGTGGAAAAGTCCCGGACGGATTGGCGATAGGCCAGCTTCTGTTCCTCGGACATCGAGGCATCGGCCTGGCGGGCGGCCATCAGGGCTGCGATGGCGGCGTCGTAGTCGTTTTTCTCGATGGCGGTTTGTGCCGTGGTGATCGCCTGATTGGCGCCTGGGTCGGCCTTCTCCGGCACCGCAGGAGCTGCCGCCTTGCCGCTGGCATCCACCACTTCGCCTTCGCTCGACTTGGAGCAGCCAGTGGAAATGAGGAGAACGGAAGCCAGCAACGCCAGAAACGCGGGGTTGGAAGGATTGTTCATGAGAGGGGCTTTCGGTAGGGGTAGCAGGCTATTTCCCGTAGCGGGGCCCGATGAACAGGAAGTTGTCCTGGCTGGTCTGGGGCACGCGCAACGCCGCCGGCCCGGTCTGGGTGGCCATGCCCATGTAGGTCCGGAACTTCATCATTTCCGCCGAACCCGTCTGGCGGCCGATGATGGCGCCGCCACCGACATCGGTGGTGACGTTTCGGGCGTTGCCACCCGCATGACGCTGGGAGACACCTTCACCCGGCTGATTGCCGGCGTCGTTGAACCAGAACGGGTCCATCTCGTTGGCCTCCCAGACGAAGATGTCCATCGGGCGGAACTGGCCGAGCTTGTAGGTCTTGCCGGCCGGGGAAAGCTGCTGGTCGTTGCCGCTCAGGCAGCCGTTGAAGGTGTAGCTGGAAACCTTGACCTGGCGGGCGGCCCACTGGGCCCTCTTCGCACCGGTGATTTCACCCACGTCCTTCGGGCAGAAGGAGGCACGGACGGTCGACAGGTACTTGGCGACCTGACCCTCCTTGAAGAAGGGGGTCTGGTTTGTCTCATCGGTTCCCAGACCTCGGACGCGATTCACCGGAATGGAGCCGTTGGGGATGAACTTCGTGCCGATCTTGGTGGCGTAGGCCCAGGCATTCGGACCAGCCCCCGCCGTGCCGTCGACACCACCCCAGGACGGATGGGGAACGTAGTCCTGCGCGTCATTCGCGTACATGTTCACGCTCAGCATGACCTGCTTCATGTTGCTGAGATCCAACGTGGTCTGGGCCTTGTCCTTGGCCTTGCTGAGCGCCGGCAGGAGCATGCCGGCCAGGATCGCGATGATCGCAATGACGACCAGCAACTCGATCAGGGTGAAGCCGGATCGGTTCCGCTTCATCGGTTCTTTGAGACTTTGCATAGGTAGTAGTTCGCCTGAGGCGTGGGATTCCGCGTGGGAGACCCGTCTGTTTTGAAACCCAATCCGGGGGAGGTCAACAGTGGATTTTGGCTCGGGGACGGATCGCTCCGCCTCGGGATGCTGCCCTGCAGGCCAGCGGGGCGACGTCGTCGCCGATCCGGGAACGAATTTCTCAGGTCGATGGGGCCATCGCCA
>CAIMMI010000070.1 GCA_903842505.1 uncultured Verrucomicrobiota bacterium
CCCAGATTCCAGAACCTGCGTTCTGTAGGCCGCGTGCCCCCACGCGGCGGTTCACGAGCCACGCCGGGTGAGGGCACCCGGGCCTACAAGGTCGCAGGCATCTGGCATCTGGGAACTGGCATCTGGAAACTCCTCACCCCACCGATCGCCGCACCACCCGCGTCCCTGCCACCAGATCATGCAAAGCCCGCTGCTCCGGGTGGAAGGGCGCGATCAGGTAGCCCACAAACAACGCCGAGATCGACACCAACTCCGCCAGGAACCTCCCGAACGCCCGCGGAAACGACAACGGCTCGCCATCCATCCGGATCACCCGCAACCCAAACAGCATCTTTCCCGGCGTCGCTCCCAGCGATCCGTGAAAACCCACGAAATACGCCATCCGCAAAGGCAGGTACGTCCCCAGGAAGACCACCTGGAACCGCAGCATCACCATCAGGTCTGGTTTCGCGGACATCCACTCCCGCGACGACGCCTCCTGCAAGGCGCGGATCTCCTCGGCCCACGGCATCGTCACCAACTGGTAAAGGGCCGCCATCACGAAGAAATCGATCACGAAGGCCGCCGCACGCATCGGGAACTCCGCATTCACCGAACCCGGTTCCGCAGGCACCGGCGGCAACACTGGCGGCACTGCCGGAAGATCCCACTGCAGTTCCGGCCACGCCGATGCCGGCTGCCACCGCTGTTCCTCCCCATTCCACACCCACGTTCCAGGCGCCACCCGGCCGTCCTCCACCCAACGCCTCAACTCATCCAGCGTCGACGCCGCGTACTCACGTCCGTCCGCTCCAATGATCTTGTATTCGACGCCCTTCAATCGGACCGCTCCTTACGCCTCGCGCCGACCAACAGCAATAGCATTTATGCCTCCCGCGATTCTCAGGGCCCATCCGAACACCGCCCTCCACTGCCGGCCTGACAACGCCCAGACCCGGTGGCAACCTCCGCGCCGTCTGCCGAAAAGGTCCTTTCCCATGAGCACGCCCAAGATCCTGATCGTCGACGACGAACCGAACATGCTGAAGGTCACGGAGCTCTCCCTCCGCCGCGGCGACTACGAACTCATCGTCGGATGCAACGGTCTCGAAGCCATCGAACTGGCCGAACGCGAACAGCCGTCCCTGATCGTCATGGACGTCCTCATGCCGGAGCTCGACGGCCTCGGTGCCCTTCGCCTCCTCAAGCAGTCCCCGAAGACCGCACCCATCCCGGTCATCCTGCTGACCGGCCGGGGTCACAACCTGACCCAACAGGATGCCGAAGGCTCCGGCGCTTCCCTCCTCCTCACGAAACCTTTCTCCCCAAAGCAGCTCCTCGCCGAAGCCAAACGCCTCATCGATGCCCAGGCCCCTCCGGCACCGACTCCGTAGCAGCAATTGAGGTCAGTCGTTCAAGGGATTTCAGCTTTCTGGCCAAGGGTCCTCGCTTGTAGGCCCGGGTGCCCTCACCCGGCGCGGCTCGTGACCCGCCGCGTGGGGGCACGCAGCCTACAGCCTGCGACCTTGTAGGCCCGGGTGCCCTCACCCGGCATGGATCGTGAACCGCTGAAAGGGCGCGTCAGCTCACCGATCCCCCGTCTCCCCCACTCCTGAAACGCCCTTTCAGGGCTGCCCGCCGATCGCTGTCGACACTCCCGGGGCGAGGCCCCGGCCTGTCTTCGCCCGCCACGTTGGGGGCTCACTTCCCACCAATTCGCCATCGCTCGACCCTCGCCTGCCGTCCATCCACACGGCACACTCCACCCGTTCATGCCGGACCCCATCCCCTCCCCCACTCGCGCACCGGCCGACGCGCTGGTCATCCGGATCGCTGACCCCGATGACATCCCTGTCCTGCGGCGCCTCGCCAGCCACATCTGGTGGTCCTGCTACCGCGGCATGATCCCGGACGAGCAGATCGGGTTCATGCTCGATTGGATGTACGCTGCCGACCCGATCCGGCACTCCATGGAGACGGGCACCCGATGGGAGATCGCTGAACGGGATTCGACCCCCATCGCCTACCTTTCGTGGTCCTTGGCCCCCGATTCCCGAACCCTCCACCTCCACAAGCTGTACCTCGACCCGGCCTTCCATCGGCAGGGCATCGGGCAGGCGCTCCTTGTCCACGTTCGAAACACCGCCCGCCAACTCGGCGCCGCCCAGGTCCAGCTTCGCGTCAACCGCCACAACGAACGCGCCCAACGCGCGTATCAACGCGCCGGATTCCTCCACAGCCACGATCTGCGCGAAGACATCGGAAACGGGTTTGTCATGGACGACCACGTCCTCATCCTCCCCATCACATGATCGAGGTCGAAGATCTGACCAAACTGTATGGCGACTTCGCCGCCGTCACCGCGCTGTCCTTCCGCGTGCAACCCGGCGAACTCCTCGGACTCGTCGGCCCCAACGGCGCCGGAAAGACCACCACCCTCCGCTCCCTCTCCGGCATCATCCCGGCCACCCGCGGCCGCATCCGCATCGCCGGCCATGACCTCGCCACCGACCCCGTCGGCGCCAAGCGCGAACTCGCCTTCTTCTCCGACGAACCCCGGCTGTTCGATTACCTCACCGTCCGCCAACACCTCGACTTCACGGCCCGCCTCTATCAGGTGCCCGACGCCCCCGCCCGGTACGCCCGCCTGCTCGACGAACTGGAACTCACCGCCAAGGCCGACCAACTCCCCGGCGACCTCTCCCGCGGCATGAAGCAGAAGGTGCAGATCGCCTGCGGCCTCCTGCATTCGCCCAAGGTGGTCTTCTTCGACGAACCCCTCACCGGTCTCGACCCCCTCGCCATCCGCCGGATGAAGGACACCATCCGCCGCCTCGCCGCCGAGGGAGCCGCCGTCGTCCTCAGCTCCCACCTCCTCCACCTCGTCGAGGAACTCTGCACCCGCATCCTGATCCTCAAGAACGGATCCAAGGTCGCCCACGGAACCGTCGCTGAGATCCGCAGCCAGTTTGCCGCCGACGATGCCGGTGCGGACCTGGAGGAGGTGTTCATCCGCATCGCCACCGGCACCGGAACCAGCGTTCCGCCACCACCGCTGATCCAGCCACCGCCCCCGATCCTGCCACCGCCGACCGCACCCTGAATGCCGCAGCCCATTTATCCTGAAACCGGCAGTGGGGTTATCCACCGATTTCACTGATTTCACCGATGGACTGGAACAAGAGGCTCCACCGCATCGCTGTTTCCTCGTCACCCGCGGGGTGAAACGACAGCCTCGCTCAACCGGCTTCCAATCTGTGGAATCGGTGTAATCTGTGGATCCAACCGCCGTTTCTGGTCTGAAGGGAATCGAATGGCCAACAACCTGCCGCCAGTCCTCTCGGCTCTGTGGTTCCTGCAGACCCGGAGCTTCCACAACGCCGCGCGGGTCCGCCTGCTTCGCCTGCGCCAACCCCGCTACCTGATCGGCGGCATCGTCGGCATCGGCTACCTGTGGATGGTCTTCTTCCGACGATTCCTGACAACCCGGTCCACGGCCAACGTCGGCGGATGGGATCTGACGCCGGAGACCGCGGGTTGGATCGAGGCCGCGGCGGCCATCGGTCTGGCCGCTTACGTCCTGGCGACCTGGCTCTTCGCGGGGGATCGCGCCAGCCTCACCTTCACCGAGGCCGAAGTCGCCTTCCTCCTGCCCGCCCCCGCGAGCCGCAGTGCCCTCCTCCACTTCCGACTCCTGCGCGCGCAACCGAGGCTCATCCTGTCTTCCCTGTTCTTCAATCTGTTCACCGGTCGGACCCATTCGCTCCTCGAATGGTTCACGCACGGGTTCACCCTCTGGCTCCTCTTCTCGCTCCTGCTCCTCCATGGCATCGGGGCCTCGTTCGCCATCCAGCGCCTCACCGAACGGGGCCTCGCCGGATGGCGCCGCCGCCTGCTCGTCCTCAGTCTGGGTGCCGCCTTCGTTGGCGTCATCGCATGGTGGATCTACTCCGCCGCGGCCGGTGCTCCGCTCCGCAACTTCAACGAAGTCCAGGACTGGCTCCGCAACCTGCTTTCGGCCGGCCCAGCCCCCTGGCTCCTCGCTCCGTTCCGATGGGTGATCCACCCATGGTTCGCCCGGACCCTCCCCGACTTCATCATCGCCCTGGGTCCCGCGCTCCTCGTGCTCGCCGCCCACTACCTGTGGGTCGTCCGCGCCAACGTCTCCTTCGAGGAAGCCTCCATCGAAGCCTCCCGCAAGGCCGCCGCCGCCCTCGCCGCCGTCCAGTCCGGAAACCTCCAGCAACTCAAACCGCCCAAGGTCCGACGCGACCCGTTCCGGTTGGCTCCCGTCGGATTCCCTCCGCTCGCCCTGCTCTGGAAGAACCTCATCGCTGCCGGCCAACTCTACACCAGCCGGGTCTGGATCTACGCCCTCGTCGGCATCGCTGCCTTCGCCGCCACGTCTTTGTTCTCCAGCGGCCCCAACGGCAGCCTCCAGAACATGCGGTTCCTGATCTCTGGAATGTCCCTCCTGTTCCTGGCCGTGTCCCTCTTCGCCGGAGTGCAGCGGGTCCGGCAGGACTTCCGGTCCGACCTCGAGCAGATGGACCTCCTCAAGACCCTGCCCTTGCCGTCCTGGCAGGTGGTCCTTGGTCAATTGCTTGCGCCCATCGTCATCCTGACCTCGGTGCAGTGGCTGCTCCTCGGCATCGCCCTGGCCGGATCGTTCGGCGCAGTCACCCCGGGCAATTTCTCCTTGGACCCGTGGCGCATTCCCGCCGCCCTGGCCCTCGCCCTGATCCTGCCCGGCATCAACGCCCTCGTCGTCCTCATGCCCAACGCGGTCGCCCTCCTCTTCCCCGCCTGGGCCGGCTCCAACCAGGGTCGCGGCGGCGGGGTCGAGGTCATGGGCCAACGACTCGTCTTCGGCGTCGGCCTGATCCTGACCCTGCTGATCGGACTCTTCCCCGCGACGCTGGTGGGTGGCGCCGTCTGGTTCATCGCCCAACTCGTCCTGGGACCCGCGTGGGCTGTTCCCGTCGCAGCCGTTCCCGCGCTCACCATCCTCCTGACCGAATCCGCCGCCGGAATCTGGGGACTGGCCAAGGCGTTCGAACGATACGATGTGACCGCCCCGTGAGGGAACCGATCAGCCTGCCATGGCGGTTGGGTTATCCACCGATTTCACAGATGGCACCGATGGACAGAAACAACCGGCCACACCGCTTCGCCGTTTCCCGGTCACCTGCAGGGTGAAACGACAAACTCCCTCAACCGGCCTCCAATCCGTGGAATCACCGTAATCGGTGGATCCAACTGCCTTTTCACGGGTCACGGACCCACCGGCACCGTCGCCTGCAACCGCGCCAGGTCCCGCAGATCCGCTTCGGTCGGTGAAGTCAGGGCGTAGCTGGCGTCTCCGTTGGACGGGTCCGCCCGGAAACGATCCCGCAACACGCCATTCCCCGTCCGGATCGCCGTCCCCGCCCAACGCCACGCTTCGGCATGCCCATCCCCGAACGCGATCGACATTCCGTTGTTGTGCCGGCTCCCCGGCAGATTCCAGTGCACCCGTTCCCGCGTGGACAACGGCTCGATCCCGATGGCTCCGTTCTGGATGGCCCATTCGTCCTCATCGAGGAATACCGAGGCTTGGCTCGGCGCCGGATCCACGATCCCCGACTGCCGGTAGATCGGCCGCGGGATCTTCGACGAACTCAGGTGCGCCAACCCGGTGCTCATCGAGATCGACCGATTCCTCAATTGCCCCCGCCGCCCCACCACCGACGTCCGGTCCGAGGGACACCGGTAAATCCCGGCCGATCGGTTGTACTTCCACAGCACCCCCGCCTCGAGGTTGCGCGTCGACAAGTCGACCCGTACGTCCCCCAGGATCCAGCTGTTGGAAACCGACAGCAACCCGCTCGCCTCGTTCGGCGGCAGCAGGCCGTTGTTGTCGTCCGTGTACAATTGCCAGCAGAGCGTCAGTTGCTTGTGGTTGCTCAGGCAGGCGATCCCCTGCGCCTTCGATTTCGCCTTCGACAACGCCGGCAACAGCATCCCCGCCAGGATGGCGATGATCGCAATGACCACCAGCAACTCGATCAGCGTGAAACCGCGGGCCGAAACCCTCGAACGCACTCGCATGGCCTCAGGTCTGGAAGGACTCGGCCTGCTCCCGGAACAAGGCGATTGCCGCCGACCGACTCTCCACTCCCAACTTCTTCAGGATCCGCTTGTTGTGGACGTAGATCGTGTGCACCGACACCTGCAGGCGCTTGGAAATGTCCCCACAACTCAATCCATCCGCCGTCAACGCCAGGACGTTTGTCTCCGTCTTGCTCAGATTCTGGAACTTCGACGGCCTCGCCGGACCCTGGATCCGCGACAGGATCGCCTGATACGCCGCCCGTGAAAGAATCGGCTCACCCCGACTCGCTCGCTGCAACGCACCCACCAACTCATCCGGGCTCGCCGACTTCACCCAGTATCCCTTCGCCCCAGCCTTCAAGGCTTCCAGGACCGATACCTCGTCGTCCGACGACGTAAACGCCACCACATGCGGCACGTGACCCGATTCGACAAACTTACGGATCAATCGAAGTCCGGAATCGCCGGGGATCGTGAGGTCGACCAAAGCCATGTCGATCCGCGACCGCGCGAGCTTGCGGAAGGCGGTCTTCGAATCCGAGAACACCAGCGGAACCGCAAATCCCGGCGTCGACGCCAATACGGACTGCAGCAACCGCAGCAGATCGGCATCGTCGTCGATGATCGCTACCCGGATAAGGCCAGGATCTTCGCTCGCCAGGGATTGAGATTGAGGTTCCATCAGTTCGCACGGGCCATTGACGGGACGGTCAGCCTGAACCGGGTGTCCTCAGGACTCCACGCGATGACGTCCAAACTTCCCTGAGCAGCTTGTAATGAATAACGGGCAATTGCCAGCCCTAGTCCCAGACCGGGTATGCCCTTGGAATTCGCACCCCGCACGAACGGCTCGAACAGCGCGCCCCGCTCGTCCTGGGGAATCCCTCCGCCCCGGTTCACCACATCCAGCTCAAGGACTCCATTCTTCTCTGTGCACAGCACGCTCACGGGCCCGGTGCCGTATAGGACCGCATTGCGCAAAACCGCCCCCAGACCCAACCCCACCTGAAACCCCGGCACCAGTTGCCGCATCGACACCGCCGGCGCGTACTGGATCCGACCCCGATGATTCTCCGGGAGTTCCTCGATGGCAGACCGGACGACCTGATCCACCGTCATGTCCGCGGGTGCTTCCACCCGCTCCAGCAGGGCCAGGCGAAGGAACAGGAACACATGATCCAGGTCTCCTTTCAGCACCTGCGTCCGGCGACGCAGGATCTCCAGCACTTCGGCCTGCGGCAGCCCCGTTGCGGAGTCCGCACTGAACCGCTTCATCCCCTGCAGCGCGAATTCGATCGTCGCCACGTTCCCCCGCAGGTCATGCGAAGCCCTCCGCAGCCAGGACTCCAGTCGCGGATCCTTCGCACCCGCAAGCCGGGCCGGTGTCTTGGGTGTGTTCATTCGTTAAAGTAACTCGATCAATTCGTGGTAACCCAACCCTGCCACGATTTCCTTGCTCCGCACGACCAGAACCTCCCCAGCGGCCCATTACCCAATCCATTAGCCACAAAACCGCCACAACCGCGTCCCGGATCAGCCTTCCACCCTCCCAAATCCTGCCGACACCCGAACGTCACCGCCCCGATCGCCATCGAAAACC
>CAIMMI010000071.1 GCA_903842505.1 uncultured Verrucomicrobiota bacterium
CAACGCCTCGCCCGCCGACCTCTACCGCCTGCTCTACGCCATGCCCAAGGCCGGCGACCTGCATCACCACGCCGGCGGTTCCTGGCAGATGGAGGAGCTCTATACGGTCGCCACCAACCAACTCCGGAATGGCGGGAACCGCTTCTACACCCGCGTGAAAGCCGGCACCTGCCCCGACGACGACGGCAAGTGGCGACGCTTCACCACCCTCGCCGAGTTCACCTACAAGGGACTCACTCCCTGCCAGCAGTCCGAGTACGCACCGCTGGACCAACTGTCTCCAGCCCAGCGCATCGAGTTCATCAACTCGCTCCGCCTCGACCAGCCCGACGAAGGGCGGGTCGAGTTCTTTGAGGAGATCTGGCCCCGCCTCGGCGCCCTCGGACGCAGCGTCGACGTCTTCCTCGAAATGACCGTCGAAACCCTCAAGCGCTATGGCGCCGAGGGCGTCCGATACCTCGAACCCCAGACGATCCCGATGGGCTTCGTCCTCGCCGATGGCTCGGCCGTGGATCCCGACGATTTCCATCGCCGCCTTGCCGCCCGTCTTTCCCAGCCCGACGCCCTCGCCACCGGTGTCGCCATGCGCTGGCAGGTGGTCGTCCTCCGGTTCACCCCGATCGCCGAACGCCACGTCGAGATGGCCTACGACTTCGTGTCACGGCATCGGGACCTGTGGGTCGGCATCAACATGGCCGGGCGCGAGGACAACGACAAAGGTCATCCCCGGCGCTTCCTCGACGTGTACCGTCGGATGCGCCTGAAGTACCCGTCCGTGGGACTCGCCATCCATGCCGGCGAGGTCGACGAAGCCAACCCGCACATGCGCGACACGCTGCTGCTTGGCGCCACCCGACTCGGCCACGGCAACAACGTCCTCACCGACGACGACCTCGTGCTGCACCTGCGCTCGAAGATCGCCTTCATCGAGATCAACCTCGTCAGCAACCTCCTCCTCGAATACGTGCCCGACTACTCGAAGCACCACTTCGCCGAGATGCTCCGCACCGGCATTCCCTGCGGTCTTTCCACGGACGATTCTGGCATGTGGGACTCCAACATGACCGACGAGTACATGACGGCCGTGAAGGAGTTCAACCTGAGCTGGGACGAACTCGTCGCCTGCGGCCGGAACTCGTTGGAGTGGTCCTTCGCTGAACCCGCACTCAAGAAGAAGCTGCTGGAGTCCTACGACCGCGACATCCGCGCCTTCGAGGAGAAGTTCGAACGGGGCGACTGGAAGGAGCTGCTTGGCTCCGTCCGACCGGTGGCCTATGGCTTCGCGCGTCGCCGCTGGGGTATCTCCTGGTGACAGGGTCATGCTGAACACAACTCCACATCCGGACCGCCCGCGCGCCTCCCAGGCCCGCCTCTGGCTCGGTGCCCTCATTCTCCTCCTCGGGCTGCTGCCGGCCACACGGACCCGCGCCGCAGATTCCGCACTCGTTTTCCTCACCGACTTCAGCGTCCGGGACGGTGCCGTCTCGGCGATGAAGGGCGTCGCCTTCGGCGTGGACCCGCGCCTGCCGCAGTTCGACATCACGCACGAGATCCCGCCCTTCAACGTCTGGGAAGGCGCCTTCCGCCTCCAGCAGGCCGCCCCCTTCTGGCCTTCCAACACCGTCTTCGTCTGCGTCGTCGATCCCGGCGTCGGCACCGATCGCCTCCCCGTCGTCAGCCGCACCCGCTCGGGCCACCTGTTCGTCGGACCCGACAACGGCCTGTTCACGCTGATCGACGAACATCTCGGCTTCGACCAAGCCCGCGTCATCGACGCCACACGGCATCGGCTCCCGGGATCCGCCGGGAGCTACACCTTCCACGGACGCGACCTCTTCGCCTACGTCGGCGCCCAACTGGCCACCGGCAAGCTCCGGCTCGACGACGTTGGCCCCCGCCTCACCAACGCCCCGACCCGCATCACCTACCAGCACGCGGCCCTGACCAACGGCACGCTCGCGGGCGTGATCCCCGTGCTCGACATCCAGTACGGCAACGTCTGGTCGAATATCGGCCGCGAACTCTTCGAACAACTCGGTGCGAAGCCCGGCGATCACTTCGAGGTCCGCCTTCTGGAAAAGGGCCGCGTTCGAGCGAAGTTCGAGGCTCCTTACGCCACCACCTTCGGCGCAGTCCCCGAAGGCAAACCCCTCCTCTTCCTCAACAGCCTCCACGACGTCGCCGTCGCCCTCAACCAAGCCAGCCTCGCCCAACGCTACAAGATCGGTTCCGGACCCGACTGGACGATGCAGGTCCGACCGCTCCGCAAGGCTTCCTCTCCGAGATGAGCTGCCCATCGCCCCTCCCTTTCCCATGAAGCTGTTCCAACTCGAATCCCACCAGACGAACGTCCGGCGCGAGGTCGTCGCCGGCATCACGACGTTCGCCGCCATGGCCTACATCCTGGCGGTGAATCCCTCGATCCTGTCAGCCAGCGGCATGGACAAGGGCGCGCTGATCACTGCGACCGCCCTCGCCTCGGCGCTGATGACTGCGCTGATGGCGTTGTTCACGAACTACCCGATCGCCCTCGCGCCGGGCATGGGGATCAATGCCTACTTCGCCTTTACGGTCTGCGGTGCCATGAAGATCCCGTGGCAGGCCGCGCTGGGACTGGTGTTCTACTCGGGCCTCGTCTTCTTCGTTCTCTCGATCACGGGCATCCGGCAACGGCTCCTGACAGCCCTGCCCAGGGAACTCAAGACCGCCATCACCTGCGGCATCGGTCTCTTCATCGCCTTCATCGGACTCAAGGGCGGCGGGGTGATCGTCTCGAACCCGGCCACCTTCGTCACCCTCGGCGACCTCCATCAGCCCGGCCCGTGGCTCGTCATCGGCGGCCTCGTCGTCACCGCCGTCCTCGTCCAGCGCAAGGTTCCCGGCGCGATCCTCATCGGCATCGTCGGGATCACGGTCCTCGGCTTCTTCCTCCAATCGACCGGCGCGGACGGCAAGGCAGCCGCCATCACCTCGGCCCCCTCGGCCATCATTGCCGCCCCGGCTTCGCTCAAGCCCACGTTCCTCCAGCTGGACCTGCGCTACTTCTGGCAGCACTGGCAAACGTGCGTTCCCATCGTCCTCGCCCTCCTCTTCGTCGACCTCTTCGACAACATGGGAACGCTGATCGGCGTCTGCCAGCGGGCCGGCCTGCTGGATGCCAATGGCAACCTGCCCCGCATCGGACGCGCCCTCACTGCCGATGCCACCGCCGCCATGGTGGGTTCCACCCTCGGAACCTCGACGGTCACGAGCTACATCGAGTCCGCCGCCGGCGTCGAAGCGGGCGGCCGCACCGGCCTCACCGCCCTGACGACCGCCGGGTGCTTCCTGCTCGCCCTGTTCTTCAATCCGCTCATCGCGATCATCCCCGCCGTCGCCACCGCACCCGCCCTCGTGATCGTCGGAATCTTCATGATGCAGTCGGTCGCCGAACTCGACCTGCGCGACTTCGCCAAGGCCGTCCCCGCCGTCATCGTGATGCTGACCATGCCGCTCGCCTTCAGCATCGCCGAGGGCATCGCGCTCGGCATGGTGGTTTACGCCGCCTTCCACGTCGGATCCGGCCGCGCCCGTTCGGTCGCCCCGCTGGCCTACGTGCTCGCCGGGCTCTGCCTGCTCCACCTGATCTACCGATGAAGCCCCTTCTCCTTCCCGCCCTGGCCCTCGCCACGGCCTGGGTTCTTTCCGGCTGCGCGACGCTGAAGAAGCCCGCCAAGAGCTACATCGCCGTCATGGGCGCCTACGCCCCGGAACTCGCCGCCAATCGCGCCGTCCTCGCCGGAACCAACCCGCCCCTCCATACCACCGTCATCAACGGGGTCCGATTCGAACATCACCGCGTGGACGGCCACGACCTGCTCCTCTTCCCGAGCGGCGTCAGCATGGTCAACGCCGCGATGACCACGCAACTCGCCCTCGACCATTTCAACATCTCCCACGTGCTCTTCGCCGGGATCGCCGGCGGCATCAACCCGTCCAACCACATCGGCGACGTCGTCATTCCCGACCGTTGGCATCACCACAGCGAAGCGGTCTATGCGAACCCGAAGCCGGATGGCAGCGGCTATGTCCTGCCCCAGTACTTCAAGCCGCCCTACGAGAACTTCGGGTTCCTCTTTCCCGACAACGTCGCCGTGATCCGCAACGGCATGGACAAGGCCGTCGACCAACCTTCCTTCGCTGCGGATCCAGATCTCCTCGCGACCGCACACCGCGCCCTCGCCACCTTGCCTCCGTTGAACTGGTCCACCAACACCGCTCACGTGAAGGTCGGCGGCAGCGGTATCGCCGGACCGGTGTTCATGGACAATCGCGAGTACCGCCGCTGGGCCTATCGCGTGTGGAAGGCCGAGTGCCTCGACATGGAATCCACCGCCATCGCCCAGACCTGCTGGGCCAACCAGAAGCCCTTCCTCATCATCCGCGGCCTCAGCGATCTCGCTGGCGGACAGGAAGGCCTCAACGCCGCTGACTTCACCGAGGTTCCCATCTCCCGTCACGCCGCGCTCGTCCTCCAGGCCGTCCTCCGCGAACTGCCGCGCTGACGGGGGCGCGAGGGATGAGAGGGATTTCGCGCGAAGCCGCGAGGGAGCGAAGTTCCGGGAAGGTCTGGTTCAACCCATTTGCCACCATGTCCTGGTACTATTCCCAAGGGGATCAACGACTCGGCCCGGTTTCAGAGGAAGAACTGATGCGACTGGTGGGCGGGGGCACGATCACACCCATGACCCAGGTCTGGAAGGATGGGATGGCCGATTGGCAGCTCTGGGGATCCGTGGTCGGCGCGATCTTTCCAGACAGCATCCCCTGCCACGCCTGCAACCGGCCGCTTCCCAAGGACGACCTGGGTGCCTGCCTCTTTCTGCTGAGCTTCGCTTCCCTCCTCGGCGCAATCATCGTCGGCCACCGGGCCGCCACCATCCTCAGCGTCCATCGGATCGGGAAGAAGACCGTGACCTTCGGTCGGGTCTCGCCAGACTACATCGGTTCGCTCCCACATTGGCCGGGCGGCCCCGCTCTGTGAGCAATGCAATCAGCCGAATTCTGCTCCCAACGCACCCACCGTTGGATGACCTTCCCACGAAAGACGGGTTCAACCAACTTCCCATCATGCCATGGTACTACGCTCAGGAGGGCCAACGAATCGGCCCGGTGTCGGACGAAGAACTCACCCGGCTCGCCCAGGACAACGTCGTGACGCCGTCCACCCTGGTGTGGAGGCACGGCATGACCGAATGGCAGCCGTGGGGAACCGTGGTCGTGTCGGCGCTTCCGGAGAGCGCGCTGTGCCAAGGGTGCAACCGACCGTTTCTCAAGGATGACCTGGTGTCGATCCAGGGGGTGATGGTCTGTGGTGCCTGCAAGCCCGTGCAACTCCAGCGCGTCCGCGAAGGGGCCTTCCCGCTGGGAAGCGGCGGGGTTTCAGCGTCCTTTGGCAGCGGCAAGCGGATGATCATCGCCCTCAACAACCCGCTGCCCTCCCGATGCGTCTGCTGCAATGCGCCGGCCAGCGGCGTCAAGCGGAGGACCTTCTACTGGTATCCCCCGTGGGTCTACGCCCTGATCCTGCTCAGCCCGCTGATCCTCATCCTCGTCAGCCTCGTGGTCCGCAGGACCGTTCGGATCGACATCCCGCTCTGTGACGAGCATCAGGCAAAGCGACGGAAGCGGCTTGGGATCGGTTGGGCCTGGGGCCTCGCCAGCCTCCTCGGCATGGTCCTGGCCGTCGTGCTCATGAACAACAATCAGGGCGGGGTCGGGGGCTTCCTCATCCTGACGAGTTTCATTTCCGTCGTCGGCGCACTCATCGTCGGCCAACGAACTGCGTCCATCCTGAGCGTCCATCGGATCGGCAAGGAGACCGCCACCTTCAATCGGGTGTCGCCGGAGTTCATCGCTTCGCTGCCGCCCTGGCCGGGTGGTCCAGCGCTCTGAGTGTGCGGTGCCGCCTCCTCCACCAAAGACCTCAGCACCATGAAGCCGCCCATGAAGTCCTTCGTCAGCTGGACCCTCCCTCTCGGCTTGGCCGCGGCCGTCCTGACCGGCATCAGCACCTTCGCCGCCGACGCCTCCAAGACACCGCCCGATCTGACCCTCGATCGGTCGGTCGACCGCAAGCTCACCTATAACCTTGGATCCACAGGCCTGCGGGGCTGGATCTACACCCGCGCGGCCAACAACCTGGACAGCCAGCAGGGGCGGACCACCACCGCCAGCCGGCAGATCCTCGTCACCCATGTCGGCACCCATTCTCCCGCGGAGGGCGTGATCCAGGTGAACGACGTCCTGCTCGGCGTGGACGGAAAGCCCTTCACCGACGACGCCCGCAAGAGCCTGGCCCTTGCGATTCAGGAAGCCGAGAAGACCGCCAGCGGAGGCGTGTTGAAGCTCACCCGCTGGCGCGACGGGAAATCCGAAGAGGTCCAGTTGAAGCTGCGGGTCATGGGTGATTACTCCGCAACCGCTCCCTACGATTGCCCGAAGTCCAGGCGCATCCTGGAAGAGGCGTGTCGGGTGCTTGAGAAGGAACCCTTGAAGGAGGACTGGGCCGGCGCGGTCAACGGTCTCGCCCTGTTGGCCACGGGAAATCCGGACTACTTGCCTCGACTCAGGACGTATGCCCGGAAGATCGCGCCCCAGACCCTGAAGCTCGAGCTCAAGCAGGGCATGGTCGTCTGGGACTGGGGGTATCGGAGCCTCTTCCTCTGCGAGTACTACCTGATTACCCACGACCAGGACGTGCTCCACGCCATCCGCCAATACACGACCACCCTCGCCCAGGGTCAGAGCCTCTATGGCACCTTCGGCCATGGCATCTCGGAGCCGACCGCCGACGGTCAGTTGCACGGCTCCATCAGTCCCTACGGCCCGGTCAATGCCGCCGGGTTGGTCGGCAACCTGGCCATCATCCTCGGAGCAAGATGCGGGATCCAACATCCGGAGATCCAACCCTCGATCGAACGTGCCTCGAAGTTCTTCGGTTACTTCGTCGACAAGGGTGCAATTCCCTACGGCGAACACATGCCGTGGCCCAGCCACGAAAACAACGGCAAGAACGCCATGGCCGCGATGCTGTTTGCACTCCAACCCGACCGCTCCCACGAGGCCCGGTTCTTCGCCAGGATGGTGACCGCTTCCTACCGGAATCGGGAGTATGGCCACACCGGACAGGGCTTCAGCTACCTATGGGGTGCGCTTGGCGCCAACGTCGGCGGTCCCGAAGCCACCGCAGCGTTCTTCCGCGAGGCTTCCTGGCATTTCGATCTCGTCCGCCGCTGCGACGGCTCCTTCACCTATGATGGCGGCGAGCAATACGGCCCGGGCGAAACCAGCGACAACACCTACTACGGTGACAGCAGCTATTCCGGCCTGAGCCCCGCAGCCACCTACGTCCTCACCTATTCGCTGCCGCTCAAACGGATCCTCCTCACCGGACGCGACGCAAATCCCGGGTATTGGCTGAGCCCGAGGGAAGTCGCGACAGCCGTGGCCTCGGGCCGCTTCGATCTCGACCGCAAGACCCGCAGCACCGGGGAACTCCTCGAGGCCCTGGGAGACTGGTCTCCGGTCGCCAGCGGTTGGGCCGCAGAGGAACTTGCTTCACGTCCCAACCGGCGGGAGTTGGTCGCCCCCCTGATCGCCATGGCCGAGGGGCCGGACGCCCGCAAACGTCAGGGTGCCGCCGAAACACTGGGCTACATCAAGAGCCCCGAAGCCCTGCCGGTGCTCGTCCGCCTGTTGACGCACGAAGATCGATGGCTCCGGGTCAAGGCGGCCAACGCCCTCAAGCGGATGGGAGACACCGCCAAGCCCGCCATTCCCGGCATGCTCAAGGCCGTCGTCACCACCGCCGAACCCCTTCAACCCATCGTCTGGGAGGATCCAATCCAACTGACTCACGGCGAATTGGCGGCCGCCCTCTTCCAGGGGCTCCTGCGCAATTCCATCAAGGGCCAGGATCCGGAGCTTCTCTATCCCGCGATCCGTGCCATCGCGCGGAACGCCGATGGCATGGCCCGCGCCACGCTCACGCGCACCTTGACCGAGCACCTTACCCTGGAGGACGTCCGCATCCTGGCTCCCGACATCCTCGAAGCCGTCCGGACGCGATGCCCTGCCGACACCATGTTCGGGAACGAGATCCGGATGGCCGGGTTCCGGGCGCTCGCCAAGTACCAGTTCAAGGAAGCCGTCGAAGCGGGTGTGCTGCTGGCGAAGACCCAGGGCGGTCACGGAAGCGAAAGCCGGACCGGCGAGATCATGAAGGCCATCGTTCCCTACGGCGTGGCGGCCCGGGACTCGATCCCCGCACTGAAGGAGTTGATCCGCGAACTCAACGCCCAGTGCGATCGGGGCGATTTCCCCCGGGGTTCCCTCAACGACCGCCGCGTCAACGCCGTCCAGAGCGCCATCGCGGCCATCGAAGCCGCCACCACCCAACCCGAGTTGCGCAGCGTCCAGGCAGCCAAGCCTCCCCTGCAATAGGACCGTGTCCCAGCCCGTGCGGGATGGTTCGGCGGCGGTGCCCTCGACGAATGGGTGATCGAGCAGTCGGGCAGACGGACCTGTTGGTGCTCAAGCTCGACTTCCGTCTGCCGCGGCGGGTGTTCCTCTGGGTCAACCCAGCGGACAACCAACCGCGTATTTTTCCAACGGCGACGCAACGACGCAGCGAAGGGGACTTTTACTTGGCCGTGCTTCACGCCTCGGCTGACGTCAGGAGGCTTGGCTCAAGCCACCTCCCCAGCGTCCTGACGTCCGCTGCTACCCTCCAGCCGTAGAAGACGACGTCCGGAGGTTTGTCGAACGGAGATCTCCCAGGCCCCGGAAGCCAGTTTCCTGATTTCAGGACGAGGGTGGGTTTCCGGCGACGATCCTTCTTCCCTGCGCCACTGAGGGAACCCGTCCCCCTCCGCGTCTCCGCGCCTCCGCGTGACCTATTCCCCAGTTCCCACCCTATCACCGAACCCACCTGCTCTGCCGCCCCATCCGGGGCTTGTTCCCCTTCCCACAGAGTCCCACGGCTGACGCCGTGGGCTACCTTCTGCCGGTGCTCCGCACCTCGGCGAGGGATCACGAGGATGGCGATGGACGCGACGTTCCGGTGCTGGAGTGGATCGAGAGAACGTCGGTATCGCTTTTGTCGTCGTAGCCCGCAGGCATGGGCGCACCCCTCCACCCAACGCCCCCCTGACGCCCTTCGACGCGTACCAGAACTCCCCTCTGCTTCTCCGCGCCTCCGTTGTGAAACGTCACCCCGCGAATCCGACTCCGTGGTTGTCGGGTTTCGTGGGCCCGGTAGGCTCCGGGGATCATTCCGTGAATCCACCTATCCAAAGGCTCGTCGTGCAGGGGCACATGGCCATCCGTCATTGGTTTTTGGCAGTCCTTGCCATCGTGGGAACGTCGGCATCCCAACCGCTCGCGGCCGAAGGCATCTCGCTGGCGGCTCCCGTTGCGAAGGGGGTGGACACCGGCGAGGTCCTGCTCGGCGAACTCAACTGCGTGTCCTGCCACGG
>CAIMMI010000072.1 GCA_903842505.1 uncultured Verrucomicrobiota bacterium
GGTTCGTGTCACTGGGCTCGCGGACGTGCCGCCGCGCCGGTAGGCATCCGGAGGAATCAGCGCGCCGACAGGGCGCGCAGCAGTTACATCTTGCGTGAGATCCGTAGTATCCGATCCCGTTGCCTCGCTTGTGAAGACGCTTGCCCCTGCCGCCCCGTCGCTCCAGTCGTATCGCAGTGCGGCACCGGAGCCATCCAGCGTGAATGCATCGAAAATCCGCATGCCCCATGGAATTGCCGGCGCATACGGCGTCCGCAACGCTGGGCTGCCACCGAATTGCCACGCACTGGAAGTCGTCGCCGACGGCTGCTGAAGCGAAAAAGCGATGTTTGGCGGGTCCACTTGCAAACGATTGATCATGGGTCCCTCCCCCACCGGGAATCCAGGCACACGACCAGTCATGATCTCGGCAAAGGTTGCCCGGCACTGGGAAACCCACTTCAATGGTGAGCCGGCGGTCACCTTCGTTGTCTCCAGGTTGCCAGGTGCGACAACCCTGTAAGCGGGTCCCCAAATAAACACATCGAGCAATTCGCCCAGTTGCTCAAAGTCGTCATCCTTCTGCAACATCTGCAGACTCTCCTGCTGCGGCAACCGGTCCAAGGTGTTCCAGACCCCCTGAAGGTTCCATTGAACACCAGCGGGAGGGCGGGCAGTCATGGTTGCGTCGAGAGGAAGCGGCAACAACCGCCCCGCGTGATCAACCAGGCGCGCCCCCTTGTCACCAAGGTAGATGCGCGAATACCCGTCCGGAGTTGGCTCGTTGCTCGAGCGCTCAATGCTTGGCAGCCACATGGGCCGAACGAAGTTTGTATTCGTCGGTGAATTTGCCTTTGCTGGATTGCCGTAGTACGCGACCGATCTCGTACCTGTTGTGCCGGCAAAGGACGGGTCAATCACGGTGACACAATTGAACGCGGTTGGCTTTCGCAGAACCAACTCCGGGAAGTTCACCGTTGGCGCATCTGGAGTGTCGAAGGCAGGATTCAAGCCGATGAAGTCTGGTAGCGGTGCCCAGACCGGCGACGTCAGCCAACGCGAATACTTCGTTGTCGAGGAAACCTTGTTGCGGACCTGCAACCATGCATTGTCTGTCAAGTTCGGAGACCAGCCGTCCGGATCTCCAGCCGACGCTTCAAGGGAGATCGCGAAGGTGTCGCCAAGTGCGCGCCGCGTTGTGGCAAGACCTGCTTGCGCAGCAGCGGGATCAGTGGATGCCGCGAAATTCTTCAGTTCAACCCGCTCTCGAAGAAGCATCGATGACTCTAGCGCGGCGTCCGGAAGCGAACGCATCGTCAGTCCAACAAGCTCGTCGGGCTCCGTTCTCGAGGCAAAGATGAAACGAGGTGCAAGTCGGTTTGCTGCGATGCGACCAGAACCGTCACTCGGCGACACTCCTGTATCAGGGTTTTTTCCGATGCCGTCCCCTGCGATGAAGGAACCGTCGACCAACTGGCGCGACCATGGCCACGCCGGAGCCTCGCCCCCAATGCTGCCGGATGCGTTCGTCGCAAACTTCGCGTCGTAGAGCCGTGACCATGCCCGCGCCACATGCGTCCATGTAAGAAAATAGTCATCGCTGTCATTGCCCTCCGCGTCACCCAGCATGATTCCCGGGAACGCTGCGGGCGCCGACGCAGTTGTGGTCAAAGGGTCACACGGCGGCGTACCTGGATCAAAGCAGCACTTGAACGGCTTGTCCTTCGTCACGACCAGCCGCTTGCTTGTGGAGGGCGGGAAGAGCCGAGCATCTGTGACTGGCTCGTCGAATGTCGGTATGGTGATGCGAGCGCAGGCACTCCAGAATCTTCCGCCACTCACAAGATTCGTGTCGCGATTCAAGACCGGATCGGTGTAGCTCGTACTGGCGCCAGTGCTTGGATGGTCAAAGTCCGAGACGGCGTCGAAGCGATCCACCTCCAACACGCCAGACGGACCGGGTGCGACAGGGAAGAATCGATTTGCGCTGGAGGTGGCGCCCGGATTGCGAAGCACCCGTTCCAAAACGATGCCCCGCCTCAAATTCGCGGGGCCCGCCACCGGGTCTCCAACCTTGTTCCTGAAATCCGTCAAGCTGATGAACTTCTTCCCAGAAGGATCGCCAAGATCCCGCATTGCGTTCAGAAGCTTGCTCGGCGGAAGCTGCGTATTTCCAGAGGTATGCACGCCAAATAGCGGCCATGCGCTGGGGCTGGTCGCAAGCGGTCCTACATCCGGGACTGCGTCCCGTGCCGTCGTTGCAGGCAATTGTGGCTGATCGTCGAATTCGTACAGGTCAAGGTAGTCAAGCCAGCGCCGGCGGAAGAGCGGATCCTTCTGGGCAATCGCTGCGAGATCCGTCTCCGCACCAACCGTACCGAGCCCGGATGCGATCAGGTACACAGTCGCGGTCACCGGCGCAGTTTCCGTACCCGGATTCAGCATGAGCGGGATCGGGAGGTTGTCCTTGTCCCTGAGGATGTTGCCACTCGCGTCCAATTCATAATCCGGGAAGTCATACGGCACGCCAAACAACTGCAACCTGAAATCTCCGAGTCGAATCGGCTCGTTCCACGGATTTGCCACCTGAACCACGAGGACGGGCGTGCGAATCTTATTCACCGTATCCCGTTCCGTGTCTGGCTTTCCGCCAACCTCGTTCTTTCCATCGACGACGGCGACAAACTTGTTGTGCAAATTCTTTGTTGGCGGGGTTGAGGGACAAGCGTCAAGTTCAACCTGCGCAACCTTGACAGCCCCCGCGTCCGTCGTGGTTGTCGCTGGATACACCCAGCCGAAAAAACACTCTGTCAGGAACGGGTGCTTCTCATTTCCGGGAAAGAAAAGATCAGCGGTATCAGGGGTCGGGTTCGCGAACGTGTTGGAACCGGTGTAGGAACTATTCGGCAA
>CAIMMI010000073.1 GCA_903842505.1 uncultured Verrucomicrobiota bacterium
CGCGATCTCCCGAAGCCGGGGCAAGACCTCCCACGCCTGCGCTCCGAATCGCGGCACCACCGCCAGCGCCAGATCCTGCCGCACCGGATCCTGCAGTGACTCCCGCACATGCACCCACAACTCCGCGTCCGGCTCGTGGATCCGGATCGCGGCGTCGAAGGCCGCACGACGGATCCCCGAAACCTCACTTCGCAGGAAGGGCGCCACCGCCGCGAACGCATGTGCGTTGGTTCGCCCGCCCGACCCGATCGCCCCGAGGACCGGCTCGCTCAGGAACGGGTCCTTCACCAGTCGAAGGATCCGCTCGTCGACCGGGATGAACACTCGATGACTGAGACCCTGCAACACCTCCGCGAGCGACATGGCCGCATCCCGATGGTCCGGGCGCACGGCATCGATGGCATCGACGATTGAAGGCGCGACGCACACCGCATTGGTCCCCATGAAGAGCAGCACCTGCGCGGCGGCTGCCGGTGAGGAGTTTATTAGGAGCGGTAGAAGCGCATCATCGAGGTCCGGCAGGCTGCGCATGGATCCAGGTGCGGCCGCGGCCGCGGCAAGACGTTCCTTGGTCAGCACCCGAACCAACTCCGTAGCCACGTCCGGGGGAAGTCGGGAAAGCTGCTTCGGACTGCCCAGCGCCAGCAGGTTCAGCAACAGCCGCTGCGGCACGAAATCCGCCTGGATCAACGAAGCCATTGCCTCCGGACGCGTATGCAGGCTCAACGCACCGCGGGCCAGCAGGGCAAGGTTCGGATCGGGATGCCCCTGCAGTACCTCGAGGATCGGATCATATCCAAATGACGGCGCCCTCCGGGTGACCGAGAAAAGGATCAGGCGACTCCAGTCCACCAACTCTCCAGCCTGATCCCTGGCCAATTGGAGCAGCACCGGTTGGAGTTCATCGCTCACACCCAGGAACGGCGACCGGTCGTGTTCCAGGAACTCGACTCCTGCAACAACCCGGATCGCAGGGTCACCCTCACGAGCCAACTTGAGGAGCAGCTTGGAGGCCTCATCCCCGGCCTGGGCCGGAGACCATGAATCAGTCAGGCCCACCTCACGGAGGAGGCCCGTCAGTCTCCGCTGGCTTTCGGGGGGCAACCGCGCCAACTCCCGCAGGACGTCGGCGTAGCTGAGCCCGCGGTTGACCAGTCCCCTGCCAAGGTCCATCGCAATCCGGACCCGGGTGTCCTCAGGATCCAACGCTGTCGGCAGCCGCGACTGGATTGCCGCCGGCATCCTCGGCCGCATTTTCCGCATCATCTGATGCAGCGGACTGCCCGGCTGCCGCGCACGCCAGAGCATCCAAGGCACCTGTTCGGCTTGGGCAAAGTTGGGTCCGCCAAAGCCGTTGAGCATGGGCGGCAACGGCAAGGCTCCTCCGCCCGGACGCACCCACTCTGGGTACAGGTCCGACATGGGCACGCCGGCTACCTGCGGCACGGGAGGCGCCGGGTCAGCTCCCCACCCCAGCAGCCACACCAGCGCCACCCCCAATCCCACCGTCAGCCCGAGCCCGATCCAGGTCGCCCGGGAGATCCGCCGCTTCACTGGCTTTTCCGTGTTCATCGCCTCACCTCAATCCAATCCGAAATCCCGAGGATCCGAAGACCATTTCGAGGCTGCCACCCTCCGCCAGCAAACACCCCCAAGGCAAGGCCACCTTGGCTCCGGATGAGCCCTCTCCAGGATCGATCGGTGGGGCGAGTGTCCTCACGAGCCGCTTCCCCCTTCGCTCCTCCCCTCGTACTCGTACTCGTACTCAGCCCGCAGGGCGGTACTCGTACTCGAAACCACCCGCGCCGCTAGGGGGCATCGCTTTGGGTTCATGGGCTCGAGTACGAGTACGAGTACCCTCGTCGATGGTCCCGGGCGAAGGCTCACCTGGAGGGGTTGCAGACGGGAGAGGTCTTCGCACCGCCTTCGGGGTGCGTCTCTTCCAACGAACCAAACCCCAGGTAGGCGCTCCCGCGCCAACCCGGGGCTATCGGCTCAAACGCCTCCGGCGTATCCGAACCGAGGGCGGTGAAGCGTCTGGAAACCGGGAACTCCCTCCCCGCAACTCGCCCTTTCAGAAAATCGACCTTGTCACGTGGCTGCCGGCTGGTACGTTCGCGCCTCTTTTTCGTTACATGAAGGCTGATATTCATCCGCGTTACGTGCAGTGCGAGATCCGCTGCGCCTGCGGCAATGTGATCGAGACCCGCTCGACCAAGCCGCAAATCCTGATCGGCATCTGCAATGCCTGCCACCCGTTCTACACGGGTCAGCAAAAGTTCGTCGACACGGCCGGCCGTGTGGACAAGTTCCAACAACGTCTCGCCAAGACCCAGGCCGCACAGGCCGCTCTGGCCGAGGCTGCTTCCAAGAAGAAGAAGAAGGCCTAGCCACGCCCTGCACCACCCGCCCGCCGACGCGCCCTCACCGGCCGTCCGCGGGCGGGTTTGTTTTTTCAGGCCCCTCCCCGATCCGCACCCAGACCCAGGACCAACCCCACATCCACGCCGGTCTTCCCCCATGGACCTCCACCCCTTCATCGAGAAGTTCCGCCGCCGCTTCGGCGAGGTGGAGGCCCTCCTGTCGTCCCCCGACGCCTTCGCGAACGCCCAGAAAGGGCAGGAACTTACCCGCGAACACTCCCGACTGAACAACCTCGTCGCCGACGGCGACCTGTGGGTGCGCACCGGCCGCGAGATCGCCGAGAACCGCGAACTCCTCCTCGCGGAGTCTCCGGACTCCGAAATGGGCCAGATGGCCACCGAGGATCTCCAACGCCTCGCATCCGTCCTCGAAAAGGTCACTCTCCGCCTCCTCGACGGCATCGCCCCGCCCAGCCCCACCGATTCCCGCAATTCCGTCGTCGAGATCCGCGCCGCCGCCGGCGGTGCCGAAGCCGCCCTCTTCGCCGCTGACCTCTGCCGGATGTACACCCGCTACGCCGAAACCCGCGGATGGAAGGTCGAGACCCTCGACGCCTCCACCTCCGATCTCGGCGGCCTCAAGGAAGTCGTCCTCCTCATCTCAGGCCAGGATGTCTTCAAGCGACTCAAGCACGAGTCCGGTGTCCACCGCGTCCAGCGCGTCCCGGCCACCGAAGCCCAGGGCCGCATCCATACCAGCACCGCCACCGTCGCCGTGCTCCCGGAAGCCCAGGAGGTCGATGTCGAGATCAAGACCGAGGACCTCGACATCAGCGTCTGCCGCGCCGGCGGCCACGGCGGTCAAGGCGTCAACACCACCGACTCCGCCGTCCGCATCGTCCACAAGCCCTCCGGCCTCGAGGTCCGCTGCCAGGACGAACGTTCCCAGCACAAGAACAAGGCCAAGGCCATGATGGTCCTCCGCTCCCGACTCCTCGAACGGAAGCTCGCCGAGGAAGCCGAGAAGATGGCCCGCGAACGCCGCGGCCAGGTCGGCACCGGCGACCGCTCCGAGAAGATCCGCACCTACAACTTCCCCCAGAACCGCGTCACCGACCACCGCATCGAGGTGACCCTGTACAACCTCTCGGCCTTCGTCGAAGGCGACCTGGATCCCATCCTCGATCCCCTCATCGGACGCGAGGTCCAGGAACGCCTCGCCCTCGTCCAGACCTGAGACACCCACCGCTTTCTTCCATGCCCGACTTCATCCCGGCCGGCCTCATCTTCGACTGCGACGGCACCCTCGCCGACACCATGCCGCTGCACTGGCGGGCCTGGAGCGAACTCGCGTCCCGTCACAGCCTGCACTTCCCCGAAACCCGCTTCTACGGGCTCGGCGGCGTTCCCACCCGCGACATCCTCAAGCTACTCGCCCAGGAACAGAACCGACCCGACATCGACCCGCTCGCCCTCGCCCGCGAAAAGGAGGAACTCTACCTCCACTTCCTCCCTGAGGTCGGTCCTGTGGAGGAGGTCGTCGCCATCGCCCGCGAACACCGCGGCCGCATCCCGATGGCCGTCGCCTCCGGCGGTTCCCGTAACGCCATCCGTCACATCCTCGAACACCTCGACATCCTCGACTGGTTCGATGCCGTCGTGACCAACGAGGACGTCACCCTGCAAAAGCCTGCGCCCGACATCTTCCTCGAGGCCGCCCGCCGCATCCGTGTCGAACCCACCCGCTGCCGAGCCTTCGAGGACACCAACCTCGGCATGCAGGCCATCCGCGCCGCCGGCATGGATGCCGTCGACATCCGCTTCATGCGCACCGGCCTCCCGCCCGCTGCGTTGGGATGACCCAAGAAGCCAGGCGGCAGGTCATCCACAGATTACACGGATTTCACAGATAGACGGGAACAGGACGCACTTCCCCACCGGTGGCTTCGTTTCGCCAGCCGGGCGAAACGACAGCCCCTCCCAGCCCGTTTCCAATCCGTGGAATCGGTGCAATCTGTGGATCAAACAACTCTCTCCACTGCAATCGGCGGAGGTCGTCAGCAGATGCTGGCCACCTTGAACTCCTCACCCGAAGGCATCTTCACGCGGTCCCCAACCTTCCGTCCCATCAGTTGAGTCCCCAACGGCGATGCCGCCGTGATGACGGTGATTTCCTCGCCGTCGTGCTCCACCTCGGTGCCGCCCGCCTTCGGGCCCATGAAGTAAAACGCCCGCGCCCGTCGCCCCTTGAGTTCGATCAACGCCCCGACATCGACGGGCGCCGCTTCGTTGAAGACCTTGCCCGCCAATCCCCGGAACAAGACCACAGCCGACTCGATCTCCGCCGCCTGACGGGACTGGCCTCGCGCCAGGTAGGAAGCCTCCAGCCCGCGCGTATCGTACTTGTTCTCCGCCTTGCTCTGTTCGTCCGTCGCCTCCGCCGCCGCCGTCCGCGCCGCACGCAGGTAGAGATCCAGCTCCGACGCCAGCCTCTCCACGATCTTCCTCAGCACTTCCTGTTTGTTCACGAGATTGTCCCCCTCAACGACGCCGCTGATACGCGTCGTCGGCATGCTTCGACTTCACCAACTCCCCGGCCGTCGCCATCCAGCGCTCCGGTTGCATCACCTGCCACGACACGCCCCAGTCGTACGTCGCCCCTTCCTGCATTGCTTCCACGAACGCCGCCCGGTCCACGCCCGCCGGCACCGGTTGGATGCTTCCCTGGATGAGCAGGCCCATCTTGTTCCGACGCTGGGCCGCACCGGCGATCTTCCGGCCAGCCTGAAGCAGGTCGAACTTCTCCCATCCGATGAAACACTGCCCGGGCCCGGACGGTTCGCAACAGTCCGCCACCCGCGTGGAAACGCCGCGGATCGCAAAGGCCCGCTGCAACCAGCGGTGCATGCGCTCGTAACTCTCCACCGCTGGCAGCGCATGCCACTCATGGTCCGGCGGCACGGCCAGGGAATACGTCCAGTCCGACAGATGCGGCACCAGTCCTCCGCCCGTCGGTCGCCGCAGCAAGGGTCGGATCCGCGTCCACGCCGCGATCTCTTCGTAATGCTGGAAGTATCCGAACGTGGCCGCGGGCGAACTCCAACCGTACCATCGCAAAACCGGCATGCCCACGTCCGCCGCCTGAACGAGCAGCGCCTCGTCGAACGCCATGTTCAGCACCGGCTCAACCTCGCCAGAATCCACGAGGCCCCACGTCTCGGCTCCGGCCCGCGACATCGCCGCCGCCAGTTCTGCCGGCAACTCCGCCGCTCCTGGATCCCCAGGATTCACCGCACCACCTTCAGCAGCGCGTCCACCTCGGCATCCGTGCCGATCGTGATCCGGAGGTACTTCTGGATTTCCGGCAGCGAGAACCACCGCACCAGGATCTTCTTCGCCCGCAACCGCTCCAGCCACTCCTTCGCCGGCGCACCCGGAGGCTCGGCCAGCAGGAAGTTCGTCTGGCTCGGCAGCACCTTCCAGCCCAGCCCCGTCAACTCCCGACGCAACCGCTCCCGGGTCTTGATGATCCGGGCGAAGTTCTTCTGGTAGTAGGGCAGCGCATCCAGCGTCGCCTCGGCCGCAATCTGTCCCAGGCCGTTCACGTTGTAGCTGTCCCGGACCTTGTCCAGAGCCGCCACCACGTCCGCGTGCGCCACCGCGTAGCCCACCCGCTGGAAGCAGAGCGAGAACGCCTTCGAGAACGTCCGGGTCACCACCACATGCGGATGCTTCCGCGCCAGCACCAGCGCGTCCTGTTCCGCGAAGTCCACGTAGGCCTCGTCCAGCACCAGCATCCCCTTCTGCGCCCGGCAAAGCGTATCCAACTCCGCTGTCGTGTAGCCCCGGCCACTCGGGGCGTTGGGCGTCGTCACGAGGCTCAACGCCGCATCGAAATCCCACTGCCCGCCCCGTCGCAACGCCGGGACCGTCGGAAGGCTGAAATCCCCCTCCAACGGCACCGCCACCGGCCGCGCCCCATGCGTCTCTGCCAACACCGGGTACAGCGAATAACACGGCCAGAGATACTGGACCTTCGCCTTCGACGATCCCGCCGCCACCGACGCCACCGGCTCCACGAACGCCCGGATCAGGTAGGCCAACACTTCGTCCGATCCATTCCCGATGAAGATGTTCTCCGGCCCGCACTCGTGCATCGCCGCCAGCTTCGCCCGGAGCCCCGACGACGTCGGATTCGGGTACAGCCGCAGCCGCCCGTCCACCGCAGCCAGCGTCGCCTTCAGTACTGCCGGCGCCGGCGGATACGGGTTCTCGTTCGTGTTGAGCTTGATCAGTCCGCGCACCTTCGGTTGCTCGCCCGGGACGTACGCATGCAGCGCCGCCACCATCGGACGGACACACGACGCCACCACCTTGTTCTTCGCACTCATGGATGACCTTACTTGTCCGCCCGGATCGTCGCCGAACGCCCGTGGGCATCCAGTCCCTCGACCTGCGCAAATTTCTGAACGGACGCCAACGCCTGCTTCAACGCGCCCTTGCCGTACTCGACGATGCTCGTCCGCCGCTGGAACTGGTCCACCGTCAGGCCCGCAAAACAGCGGCCCGCACCGCCCGTCGGCAATTCGTGACTCGGTCCCGCGACGTAATCGCCCAGGACCGTCGGCGAATAATCACCCAGGAAGATCGCCCCCGCCGTGGTCACCCGACGCGCCACGTCCCGCGCATGCGCGGTCATGACCTCGCAGTGCTCCGGCGCCAGCCGGTTGGCCAACGCCAACGCATGATCCAGTTCCTCGACGTGGATCAACCAACCGTTCGCCGCCAGCGCCTTCTCGATGAACGCCCGGCGCGACAGCTTCGGCAGTTGGCGGGTGATCTCCTTCTCCACCGCCTTCAGCAGCTTGCCCGACGTCGTGATCATCCAGACGCGCTCGTGCCCGGAGCCATGCTCCGCCTGCGCCAGAAGGTCTGCCGCCACGAACTTCGGGTTCGCCGAATCATCCGCCAGCACCAGCACCTCGCTCGGCCCCGGCAGCAGATCCACCGCCACGTACCCGAACAACAGCCGCTTCGCCGCCACGACGTAAGCGTTGCCCGGCCCGAACACCTTCTGCACCCGCCCGATCTTCGACGTACCCAGCGCCATCGCCGCGATCGCCTGCGCGCCGCCGACCTTGTAGATCTCCGTCGCACCCGCCGTCTTCGCCGCGTACAGCAGCGCCGGGTTGACCTTGCCGTCCTTCCCGCACGGCGTGCACACCACGATCTCCGGGCAACCGGCCGCCTTCGCCAGCGTGATCGTCATCAGCGCCGTCGACACCAGCGGTGCCGTCCCGCCCGGGATGTAGATGCCCACCCGTTGGAACGGGTCGAACTTCTCGCCCACCGCCGCCCCGTGATGGTTCTTGGTCTGCCAGTCCACCCGCAGGGACTTGCGGGCAAAGGTGTCCACGCTCTTGTGGGCATCCGCCACCGCGGCCCGCAGCGGCTCATCCACCGCCGCCAGCGCCGCATTCAGCTCCGCCTCCGACACCGCCAGTCCAGCAGCCGTCAGCTTCGCCCCGTCAAAACGTTCGGTCAGTTCCACCAGTGCGGCATCCCCCTTCGCCCGCACCGCCTCCACGATGGTTCTCGTCCGTTCATCAATCACGGGATCGAACAGGCTCGACCCACCGGCCGCCTTGGCCAGCTGCGCTTCAAAGTTGGCGTCGCTGTGACGCGTCACGTTCATCGACGCGACGTTACGGCATTTCCCACTCCCAAGTCAAAACGCCCGCCAAATGCCTTTTGCCTCGCTAGCCGCTCCAACCCGGCCAAACCTCCGCCCCATGTCGGAGTCCCGCCTGCTGCTCGTCGATGGTCACGCCTACGCCTACCGGTCTTTTCACGCGATCCGGTCGCTCAACGCCCCCGATGGCAGTCCCACCAACGCCCTGTTCGGCTTCATCAAGGCCCTCCAGAAGCTCATCGCCTGCACCACCCCCACCCACGTCCTCGTCGTCTGGGACGGCGGTCTGGACTCGGCACGCATGGTGGATCTCCCCGATTACAAGGCCAACCGCGCCCCCACCCCCGACGCCCTGGACGTCCAGTTCCCCCAACTCGCCCAGTGGCTCGACGCCGCCGGTTGGCCCCAACTCCAGCGCGAGGGCACCGAAGCCGATGACTGGATCGGCACCTACGCCACCCAGGCCGCCCAGGCCGGCTGGTCCGTCGTGATCGCCTCCCCCGACAAGGATTTCCTCCAACTCGTCAACGACCGCATCGGGATCTTCAACCCGAACGACAAGACCGAGAAGATCTGGACCCCCGCCGACGTCGAGGCCAAGACCGGCGTCCTTCCCCACCTGATCGCCGACTGGCTCGCCCTCATCGGCGATTCCGTCGACAACATCCCCGGCGTCCCGGGCGTCGGCCCCAAGACCGCCACTGACCTCCTCAAGAAGTACGGCTCCGCCGAAGCCGCCATCGCCGCCGCCCCCTCGATCAAGGCCGAGAAACTCCGCACCGAACTCATGGCCGCCTCCGAAACCCTCCGCCGCAACCAGCGCATGGTGCGCCTGAAGTGCGATCTCCCGGACGGCCCCCCCCTCGAATCCTCCGCCCCCAGACCCCGCGACGTCGCCACCCTCCGCGAGATGTACCGCCGTTGGGGCTTCCGCGGCCTCCTCTCCGAACTCGGCGAAGCCCCCGCCACCCCCGTCCAGGGTGACTTGTTCTGACCCGTCCCGGCAGCGAGGGGTGGGGCGAGACTCCGTCGAGCCGTTCCTCGGGGTCCGCATCGGCATCCACCCCTCCGGAAATCGGTGCAATCCGTGTAATCTGTGGATAGCCGATCCCTCCCCGCCATCGGTGGACAATCTCCACGCTTCAATCCCGGCCTGCCTTCCGGCATGCTCTCCCCATCATGGGAGCTCAATGGAAGCAGGCAGGTCGTGAAGCCAACGCCCAGAAGAAGGGCCAGATCGTCGGAAAACTCGTCCGCGAAATCATGGTCGCCGCCAAGCTCGGCGGCGCTGATCCCGACGGCAACCCCCGCCTCCACGTCGCCGTCGAAAAGGCCCGGAAGGCCAGCGTCTACCGCGACACCATCGACCGCGCCATCAAGAAGGGCGCCGGTCTCCTCGACGAAAAGGTCGAGTACGAGACCGTGTTCTACGAAGGATTCGCCCCGCACAAGGTCCCGGTCATCGTCGAGTGCCTCACCGACAACCGGAACCGCACCGCCCCGGACATCCGCCGCCTCTTCCAGGCCGGCCAACTCGGCCAACCCGGCAGCATGAGCTTCTTCTTCGACCGCCTCGGCGTCGTCGAAGCCACCCATCCCGGGACCTCCCGCGACCCCGAAGGCGACGCCATCGAGGCCGGCGCCCAGAATGTCGAGGCCCTCGAAGCCGAGGAAATCCCCGAGGGCTCCCAGGGCGCCCGCTTCCTCACCGAGATCAAGGATCTCTCCACCGTCTCCACCTGGCTCAAGACCGCCGGCTGGAACATCGTCGCCTCCGAGATCCGCTACGTCGCCAAGAACCCCGTCGAGATCGGCGACACCGAGAAGGCCGACGTCGGCAACTTCCTCAACGCCATCGACGACCACGACGACGTCCACCGCGTCTACGTCGGGATGAAGTAAGCCGAGGTCACGAGGCGTCCCGTTCGTAGCCGCCGAGGTCACGAGGCGGGACCAGTAAGTTCCCAGTCGCCAGTTCCCAGTCAAACCGCTGGCTACTGGAGATGGGCAACGGACAACCCAGCCTTCCCCCAGCATCGGATCCAACACCGCAAACGCGACCTGGATCCCGATTCCTGAACGCCGTTCGGTGGGTCAGACGGAAGCGACTGTCCGGCCCGCCTCCATTTTGGGCAACAGGATGTCCTTGATCCACCGCACGCAGTCGTCCCTGAGTTTCGGGAGAAACGTGATCGTGTAAATGAGCCGCAAGGAGGCGTAAAAATACCGGTCCCGATGGAACACTTCGTAGGCTTCCGGCGGTTGGCCGGCGAAGTAATGCTTCACGAACGCATTCCATAGCTGTACGCCGCGCTCGTTCGGTATTTTGGTGGCCAGTTCGGAGATCCCCAGTTCGGGAACGCCATAGATGGTGAACAGCAAAGCCACGTCAAAGAGATGGCTCCCGATGGATAGATCGCCCATATCAATCACCAGCGCCTCCCCATTGCGGATCATGATATTGCTGCTGTGGATATCAAAGTGGACGCAGGTATCGGCCTCCGGGATCGCTTCGAGCTTGCCCAGGAGGAACGCAATCTCCTCGGCAGACAGAAAGAAATCCATCTGAGGGATATAACCCCGGAAGCGTTCCTTCATGTTGGGGAACACGGCCGGATCCCCCGGCGTTGCGTGAATGGACTTGGCGATCCTGGCCAGGGTCTGGCCATGTTGATCCATGTTGTCCAGATCACTGCGGATCACCGCGCTGAACAACTCGGCCTCCAGCATTTCATAGACGATGCCCGTCCGGGTGCCGCAGGCGACCAGGTCGTAGGAAATCGCCGTGGGGATACCCATGACAAAAGCCGCTTTTGAATAGGCCTTCTCCCGCTCGGCAGTCTCCGGCCCCACCCCCTCGTTATAGAGCTTGATGATCCGTTCACGATCGAGGCGATAGCATTCCCCGCAGACACCGGCGGAAATCAGGGGCAAGCCATCCAGGGGAATCTGCCGGATTTTCTGTTTGATCGGGATCATTTTGGCGAGCCCGGTCAAATCGAAGATGCTGTAAACCTCCTTGGATACCTGGGTCAAAACCATGGAATGATTCCCTGCAGCCAATTGCTTGTGCGCTCGCATCAGCACCCGGAGTCCGACGCTGGAAATGAAATGGCAGGCATCCAGATCCAAGGTGAGGTGTTCGACGCCATCGAGCTTCAAAGCCTGCTCCAGGGCATCGGCGGTCGTGATGTCGAGCGCGCCGGACAAGGAGAGAACCAAGTCGTTTCCGTTTCTTTGGCAGGTGATTTGCATGCGGTTTTGATGACAAGTTTCAAGAATTCAACCCATTGTCGGGTTGCCGGACCCGTCTACCCCTTTCCGTGGGGCAACGATTACCCTAGCCCGACCGGCAGAAAGCAATCGGCGGCGTCGAAATGAACGGGAGGTCGCCGGGCAGTCGCACCGCCGCTCCACTGCGGCCGGTGCATTGGATTTCTCTTACGCCCAGTGGCATCGCACGTCCACTGCGTTTCCTTCCCGCTCCCAATCCGCCCCCTCTTCCCTGCGCCCCTGCGCCTCTGCGGGAAACCGTCCCCTCCTCATCCCCTCACCTGCGGGCCACTCAGCTTCCCCGCGGCCTCGATCCCTTCCGGAAACGGCATCCTCTTCATCCAGGCGCGCCGTTCCTCCACCGGGACCCCGATCCAGCCCCGTCCATCCGCCCACAACACATCCGCCACCCGCAACTGCGGGCCGACCCGGACGCCCCCACCGAAGAGGTCGGGGCCCTCGCTCTCAAGTATCGGTTTCCCCCTTCCATTCACGGCAACAGCCGTCCACCCGTCCAACACCCCGTCTCCCACCCAGGCCTTCATCGCGCGGACAACCCCCGGAACCCGGCCCGTGATCTCCGCCTGTTCCAGCGTCCACACGCGGACCTCGCCTCCCAACCGATGGACCTGACACCGGACCCACCCGGGTTCACCGGCGTCGCTTGGCGGCCCGTCTTCCACCCAATCCACCAACGGACGCATCGGCATCACATCCACGGCCTCGAGGGTACCCATCCGCGCAGCGAGAGCCGCCACCCCCGGGCACCCGGACAACACCACCGCACGCCGCACCAACTCCAGTGACACCCCGAACGCCGCCGCCACCGACTCCAGGACCCATGCCCGTCGCAACCCAAGTCGCAAGTCGCCGACGGCCAGATTCACCCGATGCTGGATGGAATCCGGGCCGGCCTCGCGAAACAGCAGGGCCAACGCCTCGCGGACGGCCAACGGGGATCGCCCCTCCGCGACGCGTTGCCATCCGACCTTCCATGCCCCCAACCCGAAAGCCTTCCCCGCCGAACCCGGCCGCCCGGAAAACAACCGCTTCGCCACCTCCCCCGGATTCACCGACACCAACTCCGCGCGGTGGTATTCCTCCGAACCAACGCCGGCCCCGATGCAGACCGCTTCGCGCACCAACCGTGGATTGAGGAAGCCTCGCGCCGGACTGGCGGGAGCCAAGGCCATCCCGGAAAACCATCGCACCACCGGCTCCACATCCTCCAACTCCAACCCCGACACGAACCCGGCCAGCAGCCGCCCCTTTTCCTCCCGGGAACCCGCCAACCGGATCGCCTCGAACATCGCCTCCGGCGAAGTTCCACCTTCGCGGCATTCCCGACCCTCGACCGGTTCCACTGAAGCCTCAGCCATGTTCAGGTTCACGCGGAGGACCGCCTTTGGCATCCGGGATTCCGGGCGCCGCCCGAGCCCCAACTCCAGTTGTTCGTCCCCGGTCAGCGCCCAGGCCTCGACGCCCATCGCCCGGACATCCGCAGCAAACTCGGCGGCGAATCCATGCAACGTGTACACGCACTTCGGCGCGACCCGACGAACCATCTCCAGCAGATCCGGGTAGTCCGCGTGATCGCTCAAAGGAAATGCCGCATCGACCTGATACTGGTACCGGCAACCGGGATCCATCGCCCATCCGGTCATCATGGCGACCCGGACCCGTCCCAATTCCCGCCGGAGATTCGCCAACCCCTTTCCCGGCGGGCACAGCACCACATGTCCCGCGGCCTCCGCCGGAACCAACGATCGGTAAGGCGGGAACTCACATCCCAGCTCCGCATAGATCCGTGTCAGCTTCGCCACCGGATCCGCCAGCATCACGGGCAGCCCTGCCCGCAACAACGACGACAGCACCTCCTGAGACTTCCCCAGCGAATACCCCAACAGGATCGGAACCTGCCCATCGGCCAGTGCCTCCTGACAGAATCGCAGGATCCCCTGCAGGACCTCCTCCGTCGGCGGCAGGACATAATGCGGCCGGCCGAACGTCGTCTCCATCACCAGGACATCCGCCCGACGCGGCTCGCACACCTCGGCGGACAGGCCTGACCGCAGCTTGAAATCCCCCGTGTACAACAACGACCCCGACTCCTCCTCCAGCAGCGACATCGCCGACCCCAGCACATGCCCCGCCGGCAGGAGCGTCAGACAACCTTCGCGAGCCCCGCCAAACCGTCCTTCCCGCAGATCCACCCGTTCCCCATAACCCAGCACGTGTTCCGTCCGTTTTCCTCCCACCCGCGCCCGCATCAGGCGACGCGTCGCCTCGGTCAGGATCACCTCCGCATGAGGGGCCGTATGATCCGCGTGCGCATGACTGACGAACACCGCCTCGCCAGCCCCGATCGCGTCATGCGCATCGAGCCACATCCGCCATCCCGGCAGATGCAGCCCTCCTCGCACATACTGGAATCGCGGCCCCGGCACCCGCCGAACCTACGTCGAGCCGGTCAGGAGTCCCAAGTTTCAAGATTCAAGTTTCAAGGCCAGACCACACTCTGTGTAATCCGTGCAATCTGTGGATCCCCCTCCCCGCCATCGGTGGCCCGTCTTGAATCTTCCCCCCGCAACCCCAACCCTCCCCGGATCCATGGAACTCACGGATCTTTCCTGGCCCGCCGTGGCGGCCCTTCCCCGGAACACGCCGGTGGTGATTCCCATCGCCGCCCTCGAGCAGCACGGCCACCACCTTCCCCTCTTCACCGACAGCCTCCTCCTCGGTGAGGTCGTGCGTCGCGTGAAAGAACAGGTGGGCGACAAGGTCCTGTTCGCGCCGTTGACCTGGCTGGGGAACTCCGATCACCACCTCGACTTCCAGGGCACCCTTTCCGCGCCACCGCGGACCTACCTCGACCTCCTCACTGGCCTCGCCGAGAACTTCCTCGCCCATGGCTTCCATCGGATCGTGTTCCTGAACGGCCACGGCGGAAACGACGTCCCCGGACGCCAGGCGATCTTCGAACTCCGCCAGCGCCATCGCGCCCGCGCCGACCTCCTCCTCCTGCTCGGTACCTACTGGAGCCTCGGCGCCCGCCCGTGGGAATCGGACCCCTCACTCCATCAACGCGAGATGGGCCACGCCTGCGAATGGGAGACCTCGATGATCCTGCGCATCGCCCCGCATCTCGTCGGCGACTATCGAAGCGCCCAAGCCGTCGAACCCGGTGACGCCTTCAACCCCGCTGCCCGCGGCTGGATCACCAAGGACCGCAGCACGCCCGGGCACATCGGCTGGCCCCACCTCGCCTCGGCCGAAAAGGGCGAACACCTCTTCCGCGCCTTCTCCGCCGATGCCGTCGCGCTCCTCGAGCGTGTCCTCTGCTGGGATGGCCGCTCGTGGTAGGAGGCGGGCTCGCCATTCACCGCGGCCATCCGGATCCGCCAATCTTCACCACTTGGACCTTGGTTCCGGGGTCCTGCCCAACCCATTCTCGAACCCTCTCCATGAAGCGGATCCTCCCCAGCCTCTGCGCCGCTCTGGCCTTGCTTCCCGGCCTCACGGGCTCTGCCGAGGACGCCACCCCACCCGCCCCGGCGCCGCCCAACGACGCCGCCCACCTCGGCGCCCGCCCGGGCTCCCGTCCGGACCGCAGCCGGATCACCGAGACCGACCGCCAATGGTGGTCGTTCCAACCCTTGAAGCCGGTGACGCCACCCACATCCCAGGGCAAACCGTCCGGTCATCCCGTGGACGCTTTCCTCCGGGAAAAACTCCGGGCCGTGGGGCTCGAACCCAATCCCGTCACCGATCGTCGACGCCAATTGCGCCGAGCCTCTTTCGACCTCCTGGGCGTCCCACCCGCGCCGGAATCGATCGAAGCCTACCTCAACGATCCCGCCCAGGACGCGTGGCCCCGCGCCATCGACCGTCTCCTGAACGATCCCCGACACGGCGAACGCTGGGCTCGGCACTGGCTCGATGTCGCCCGCTTCGCCGAAAGCTCCGGATTCGAACACGACTACGACCGTCCCAACGCCTACCACTACCGCGACTTCGTCATCCGCGCCCTGAACGCGGACCTGCCCTACGACCAGTTCGTCCGATGGCAGGTCGCTGGCGACGAATTCGAACCCGGCAACCCGATGGCCCTCATGGCCACCGGATTCCTCGGCGCCGGCGTGTTCCCTACCCAGATCACCGCCAACGAAGTCGAGCGCACCCGCTACGACGCCATGGACGACATGCTGTCGACCACCGGCAGCGCGATGCTCGGCCTGACCATCGGCTGCGCCCGCTGCCACGACCACAAGTTCGATCCGATCCCAACCCAGGATTACTACCGCCTGCTCTCCACCTTCACGACCACTGTCCGCAGTGACGTCGACCTCGACCTCGATCCCGAGTCCTACCGCATCGCGCGCCGGCAATTCGACCAGGACCACGCCCCGCTCGTGTCCGCCCTCGCCGACTACGAACACCGCGAACTTCCCCAGCGTTTTGAATCGTGGCTCTCGGCGGGTGCGCCCGGCGCCCAACGTTCGACCTGGGAACTGCCCACCTTCGAATCGATCGCCAGCAAGGCCGGCACAACCCTGCGCCCCCTCGACGACGGTTCCTTCCTCGCCGAAGGCAAGAACGGCGACACCGACACCTACACCTTCACCACCGTCCTTCCCGCCGGACCCTTGCAGGCCGTGCGCGTCGAAGCCCTCGCCCATCCTTCCATGACCCGCGGCGGACCAGGCCGCGCCGAAAACGGCAACATCGGCCTCAGCCGCATCCGCGTGTTCGCATCCCCGGCAACGGGCGGAACCACCAACGAGATCCGCCTCGCCCGCGCCCGCGCCACCTTCGAACAGAACACCTCCAACCTCGCGGTCGCTTCCGCTCTCGACGACAGCCCGCAAACCGGTTGGGCGGTCGATCCGCAGTTCGGCAAGGACCACGCCGCCGTGTTCGACTTCGAGAAGCCCTTGCAGTCCGAAGGCGCCGTCCGGATCTCCGTGCGCCTCGAGTTCGAACTGAACACGCGCCACAACATCGGACGCCCCCGGCTGTCGTTCTCCCGCCTTCCCAATCCCGGCCTCACCAACGACGCCATGCCGGCTGCGGTCGCTTCCACCCTCGAAGCCCTACGCTCCGGTTCGCTCAAGCCCGCCGCCCTGAACCCGTCCCAACGCACCGCGCTCTTCGACGGATGGAAACCCTCCGATCCCGGCTGGCGACAACTCAACGCCCGCATCGATGCGCACACCGGGACCGCTCCGAAACCTGCCCTCGCCAAGGTCCTGATCTGCGCCGAAGGATACCCGGCCGTCCGCATGCACTCGCAGGGAGCCGACTTCTTCAACGAGACCCATTTCCTCGCCCGCGGCAGCACCGACCAGAAACGCGGCGTCGCCACCCAGGGGTTCCTTCAGGTCCTGAGCCGGAATCCGGAGGACCCGCGTTGGCGCCACGACCCGCCCGCCGGGGCCCGCTACTCCGGCCGTCGCCGCGCCCTCGCCCAATGGATGACGGACGTCGATCACGGCGCCGGGCACCTGCTGGCACGGGTCCTCGTGAACCGGCTCTGGCAACACCACTTTGGCCAGGGCCTCGTCGCCACGCCGAACGATTTCGGTACCCAGGGCGCACGCCCAAGCCATCCCGAACTGCTCGACTGGCTCGCCGGCGAACTCATCCGCAGCGGATGGCGGCTCAAAGCCATCCATCGACTCCTCCTGACCAGCGAAGCCTACCGGCAGGAAAGCACGGCGGATGCAGCCCGGCTCCGGCTCGATCCTTCGAACACCCTGCTCTCCCGCTGGACGCCGCGACGCCTCGAAGCCGAGGCCATCCGGGATTCGCTCCTCGAAGTCTCCGGCGCGCTCGACCGCACACGCTTCGGCCCCGGCACGCTCGATCCCGCCAGCCGTCGCCGCAGCATCTACTTCACGGTCAAGCGCAGCCAGATGATCGGCGCCATGCAGGCCTTCGATGCCCCGGAACCGCTCGTCAGCCAGGGCGCCCGCCCCACCACCACCGTCGCCCCGCAAGCGCTCTGGCTCATGAACAGCCCACACGTCCGTTCGTGGGCCTCCGCCTTCGCCCAACGCATGGATGCCGGCCCGGGAAACCCAGACGCCCACAGCGTCCAACAGGCCTACCGCATCGCCCTCAACCGTCCTCCAACCCCCACCGAACTCGCCGACGGTTCCGCCTTCCTCCGCGACCAGACCGCACGCCACCGCGCCACGGCAAAACCCGACGCCCGGGAACGCGCCCTCGCCGACTTCGCCCAGGTCGTCCTCAGCCTCAACGAATTCATCTATGCCGACTGATCCTCTCCGCATGCATCGACGCGAGATGCTGCGTCGCGCCGGCGGCGGCGCCGGCCTGCTGGCGTTGGCCGGGCTCCTGCGCGAGTCCGGCCTGCTCGTGCCCAGCGCACACGCCGCCTCCGCCAATCCGCTGACCCCGCGCGCACCCCACTTCCCCGCGCGCGCCAAGTCCGTCATCTGGCTCTTCATGAACGGCGGCCCCAGCCAGGTCGACACCTGGGACTACAAGCCCGAGCTCATCCGAAGCCACGGCAAGGAATTCGCCGGCTTCGACCGACAGACCGGATTCTTCGCCGATTCGGTCGGCCCGCTGATGAAGTCTCCTTTTGAATGGGCTCGCCACGGGCAAAGCGGCACCTGGGTCAGCGACCTGTTCCCGCACATGGCCCGGCACGTCGACAAGATGGCCTTCATCCATTCCTGTCACACCGAGTCCAACAACCACAGCCCCGCGCTGTTCATGATCAATACGGGCTCCACCCGCATGGGCTCGCCCTGCGTCGGTTCGTGGGCGACCTACGGACTCGGAAGCGAAAGCCGGAACCTGCCGTCCTTCGTCGTCATGAGCGATCCCCTCGATCGCGGCCTGCCCAAGGGCCAGGCGTCCAACTGGGGCGCCGGATTCCTCCCCAGCGTCTACCAGGGCACCTGGCTCCGTCCCAAGGGCGAACCCATCGACAACCTCCGCCCACCCGCAGGCATGACCGACGACGCCCAGCGCGCCCAACTCGACCTGCTCGCCCGTCTCAACCGTCAGGCCTCCGTTGCCTCCGCCCAGGACAACGAACTCAGCGCACGCATCGAAAGCTTCGAACTCGCCTACCGCATGCAGGCCGCCGCCCCCGAGGCCTTCGACATCGATCGGGAACCCGCCAACGTCCGGAAACTCTACGGACTCGACCAGGACCACTGCCGGCACTTCGCCGCCCAGTGCCTCACAGCCCGACGCATGGTCGAACGCGGCGTCCGCTTCGTTCAGATCTATTCCGGCGGCATGGACAATCAGCGCTCCTGGGACGGACACGAGGACATCGTCGGCAACCATCGCGGCTTCGCCCGCGAGACCGACCAACCCATCGCCGGCCTGCTCGCCGATCTCGAACAACGCGGTCTCCTCGACGAAACGCTCGTCGTCTGGGGCGGCGAGTTCGGTCGCCTCCCCGTCTCTCAGAAGGGCGCCAACCCCGGGCGCGACCACAACCCACACGCCTTCACCTACTGGCTCGCTGGCGGCGGGACCCGCGGCGGCACCCATCACGGAGCCACCGACGAACTCGGTCACAAGGCCTCCGTCGACAAGGTCAGCGTCAACGATCTCCACGCCACCCTGCTCCACCTCCTGGGCTTCGACCACGAACGCCTGACCTACTTCCACAACGGCCGCAACTTCCGCCTCACCGACGTCGCCGGCGAAGTCGTGAAATCCGTCCTCGCCTGAACCTCGCCCCCATCGAGAGGTGGGGCGAGTGTCCTCACGAGCCGTTGGGGAGTCCCAAGTTTCAAGTTTCAAGGCCAGCACAGACAGCCCCGCCGGGTGTGGAGGATTCGGCGAGGATCGTACTCGAACTCGTACTCCTACTCGTACTCGAAGCGATGGGTTGGTGTCTGAGGGTTGGGAGTTTGACCGGGATCGAGTACGAGTACCGTCCTGCGGGCTGAGTACGAGTACGAGCACGGGCCGGCTTGAAACTGGAACCCGGAAACGGCGGTTGTATCCGCAGGTGGCTCAGATCGGCAGGGACTGGAACCGAGACCGCCTTGCACCCGCGGAGTGAGCGCCCGACGGGTTCGAATTCGAGCCTTTTGCCTCTTCATCTGCGCAATCGGCGCCATCTGCGGATAAAGGAACTGCCGGTTTCAGGTTCAAACTTCGAACCTGCCCCCATCCCATCATGCGCTTCCGGATCCTGGGCGAGAGCTTCCCGCATCGCCCCGGCATCGCATGAATATGCGATGGCGAACCCGCGGAGTCTGCGCATAAGGTGCTCCAAATCACCGTGCACTCCTCTCCTCAGCCTCCCATCCGGGTTGCGGTCATCGACGACGCACTTGACGTCCGCTCGGCCTTGCACGGCCTCCTCAACAGCACCCCAGACACCACCTGCACAGGCACTTACGCAGGCATCATCCCCGCCTTGACCGGCCTCCTCGACCACCCCGCGGATATCGTCCTCGTCGACCTCCGCATGCCCGAGATCGACGGCGGCACCGGCATTCCCATGCTCCGAGGCCTGTTCCCCAACACCCAGTTCCTCGTCCTCACCATGTTCCATGAGGATGACGACATCTTCCGCGCCCTCTCCAATGGGGCCAACGGTTACCTGCTCAAGTCGGATCCGCCGGACGCCCTGCTCACAGCGCTCCGCGACGTCTCAGCCGGGGGCGCTCCCATGAGCCCGGCCATCGCCCGCCGGGTCGTCCAGACGTTCCAGAAGGCCCTGCAGTCCCCCGACGACCCCGTCCTCACCCAGCGCGAACTCGCCACGCTCTCCCTGCTCCGGGCAGGCCGTGGCTACAAGGGCACTGCCGCGGACCTCAACATCTCCGTCGACACCGTCCGCACCCATATCCGCAACATCTACCAGAAACTCCGCGTCCACTCCCTGATCGAAGCCCTGGCCAAGACCAAGACCTAGTTCGATCCTCGGCTCCAACATTCGGTATAACCACTGCTGGCATTCGCCAGAAAGACCGGGCTCAGATAGGCGGTACACAAGCCATGAGTCGCGCGAGCTTCCCCACGACGGGCATCCGATTCCTCTGCCGCCTCCTGGTCTGCCTGGGTTGCTGGATCCTTTCGATTCCAACCCAGGGCGCACCCGAGGTTTCCTCCAGAACCCCCTCGGACTGGACCCTCCGCCGGTTCGATTCCCGGCAGGGTCTGGCCCAGATCCGGGTCCAGGCCCTCAGTCGCGCTCCCGAAGGCTGGATCTGGTGCGGAACCCTGCGCGGACTCCAGCGCTTTGACGGACGTTCCTTCGAGACCCTTCCCAATCGCGAGTTCGGTGCCCCGGAAAATGGCTCGGTCACCCTCGTCGCGGCAGGCCCCGAGGACGACCTGATCGTCGGCTACGACTACCATCAGCTGGTGCGGCGTCACCGCGGACGTTGGGGGACCGTGGATGCATCCGAAGTCGGATTCCAGACGGGCATGCGCGTCTGCATCTATGTCTCCAGCAACCTTTGCGTCAGCACCGATGCACCCAGCACGAAGTGGATCATCCACCGCATCGATCCCGTTTCCTCCACAGGCTCCAACTCCAACACTCCCGCGTGGAAAATCCGCCCCATCTCCACGTTCGACTCGGACATCGACCGAAACGGCCTCCTCGTCCAGGCCGGTCCAGGACGCGCACTCGTCCGCCGGACCAACGGCAGTTGGCTGGAGATCCGGGGAAGCGGACATCCGCGCCCGCTCACCGGCTCCGAACGTTCCTCGTACGAGGGCCATTACCAACGAGTCCAGGCTGCTGATCTCGGCCCCCAACCCTGGCTCGATGGGGATTCCGATGGACTTTGGCTGGGATCGGATCGAGAGGGCCTCGTCCACCTGGCGCCGCCTGCCGTGGAGTTCTGGACCCACCCGGGATCCCCCCGCAACCAGGACGCCTATGCCCTCGACGCCTCGGCTGATGGGTCCGTGTGGTTCACCGTGGAAAGTCGTGGCCAATGGGCGGCCGTGCATTGGAAGGACGGCCGATCTCTGGGAGCCCGGGACCTGGAAGATTCCGGATCCATCCTCGCCCTCCCGGATGGCTCAGCCGCCGTCGTGCGGGACCGGCAGATGCCGGAGAAGGGCCTTTGCCGACTAACGGATCTCTCCCTCGAGACCCATCCGCTGCCGGATATGGCAGGGCGCGCCTACCTCTCGAAGGGGCACTCCGGCCGGTTCTGGGCCGCGTCGGCCACCAACGTCGTCGAGTCCACCGACCTCCAGAACTGGAAGCGGCTCGAACTCCCTCGAATTCCAGGGGTCCCCCGTGGGACCTGGCTGAGCGTCCTCGAATTGACCAACCGCAACCTTTGGATCGGCTCCATCGGCTACGGTGCCTTGCACCTTTCCAACGGCATTCCCGTCCTCCACAACACCACCAACGGCGCCCCTTCCAACATCCTCAATCCCTCGCTGGAAGACCCTGACGGAACCCTCTGGTTCGGCTCGACCGAAGGCCTCGTGCGCTATCGTCGGGGCCGGTGGTTCGTCTTTGGGCCGGAGCACGGCCTGGCGGAGCGCCTGGCACTGGGCGTCCTGGACGACCTTCAGGGCCGGCTGTGGATTCATGGTCATCAGGGGATCGCCGGCATCCATCGCTCCGAACTGGAGGCCGTGGCCGACGGCCGGGCCTCCCAATTCCGCCTCTTCCGCCCACGCAACGGGGCCGCCTGGGTCACCGAATGCAACGCCGGACCTCCCTCGGCCGCACGGGACTCCCAGGGAAACCTCTGGTTCGCCACCGTCGCCGGCGCCCTGCGTGTCCCCCGCGAACAACTCGTCGCCACCCCGAAACCCACCCCCTCCATCACTTCCGCCGCCGCCGCGAGCGGCACCTTCTGGCGCAGCATTCTCAAAGGCTCGGCACGGCACCTCGACTGCCCTCCGGACGCCGATCAGGTCCTCGACTTCACCCTCACCAATCCCAGCCGCGCCGAGGCGGAGATCGCCCCCATCCAGTACCGCCTTGAGGGAATCGACTCGTCCTGGCGGACCGCTCCCACCGACGGCTACATCCGCTACCACCATCTTCCCGCGGGCCGGCGTACCCTGCGCATCCGGTCCAGCGAAGGCGGAGACGCCGCCGAATCCACCCTCACCCTCTTCATCCCAACCCGATGGTACAACACCTGGGCCTTCCGGACCTGCGCCGGGGGCCTGTTCGTGGCCCTCACCGGCCTGTATTTCCAGCAGCGCCACGCCCGCACCCGGGTTTTCATGGAGGCGGAGTATCGCCGGCATAACCACGCCCGCCGCTGGCAGATCGCACGCGACCTCCACGACGGCATCGGCGTCGGCCTCGCCCGCATCTCCATCCTCGCCAGCCAAACGCATCCCTCCCTGAGCACAACCGCCCAGCGACTCATCCGCGACCTCGACGAACTCGTCTGGCTCACGGATCCGGAGCGCGACAGCCTCAACTCCACCATCAACTACCTGGTCGCCGCCGCCGAACGGCAACTCCTCGGCCTCCCCATCGAACTCGCCTTCCAGATCCCCGACTCCTTGCCGGAAATCATCATCTCCGGCGATGCCCGCCGCCACCTCATCCAGATCGTTCACGGCGCCCTGTCCAACGTCATCAAGCACAGCGGCGCCACTCGGATCGAACTGCGCGTCCAGACCACCCAGACGGCCCTCACCCTGGAATTCATCGACAACGGCTGCGGATTCGACCCCGCAAACCAGTCTCCCGAACGTTCCGGACTCCGGAGCTTCCGCGAACGCTCGGCCCGCCTGGACGGACGCTTCACCTGCCAGACCGCGCCAGGCCAAGGCACCCACTTGATCTTCGAATTCACCTATCTGAACCTCGCCGCCGACCTCATCCCCGGGCCGCTGCCCCCTTCGGCCTGAGGGTCGGATCACCCCCGCCCCACCGAACCCGCGAGCCGTGGTTCCGTATCGACGGGCGACAGCATCATCATGCGATAGCGGGCCGTCAGGACTCGAGGCATACTCTGGCCTTCGAATGTTCTCTCGGCTGAAACAGACCAACCCCGCCCAACCGGCGGTCTGCACCCCTCCGATCGGTCCGGAGCCCGAATCCGGGCCAGTCCACCAGCAGGGGTGTTGAGGTGGCGCGCCATGGAACCGGCTCCTCCATCGACCCGTATCCGGGTCGCCGTGATCGACGACTCGGAAGCAGCCCGGAAAATGCTGACAGCCTTGCTGTCACAAACCCCGGACATGGTCTGCGTCGGCGCCTATCCCGGGGTCGTTCAAGCCTTGTCCTGCCTGCTGACCGAACCGGCGGACCTGGTCCTGATCGACCTCCGGATGCCGGACGTCGACGGGATCGCGGGCATCCCGATGCTGCGGCGGATCCATCCGGAGATGCAGATCGTGGTCCTCACCCGCTTCCAGGAGGAAAGTGACATCTTCCAGGCGTTGTCCCAGGGCGCGTCAGGCTACTTGCTCAAGTCCGAGGCTCCGTCCGCCATCCTGGAAGGAATCCGGGATGTGATGGGTGGCGGGGCACCGATGAGCCCAGCCATCGCCAAACGCGTGGTGCTCGCATTCCAGAAACCCGCTCGAGCCGCAGGCGACCCATCCCTGACCGAACGGGAACTCGCGATCCTGACGCTTCTCGAAGTAGGCCGCGGCTACAAGGGAACCGCCACGGACCTCGGGATCTCTCTCAACACCGTTCGTTCTGCCGTCCGGAAGATCTACGGCAAGCTGCAGGTCCACTCCCTCCTGGAAGCCTTGGAACGGACCCGTCGACATCCGTAGCCCCCCCAAGGCAGGTAGCGGAGAGGTGGGCAGCCTTGGGTCTGCAACTGCCCTGACGGACAACCCCATTGTCCTCCCCTTCCCCAAGGGGTCACAGTGCACACGGTGTCCCCTCAAATCATGACACGCATGGCTTCAGCTCTGTGATACAACTCCGCTACCTGCGACTCACAGCCTACTCAAACCAACCCATCCCGCTATCGCATGATCATGCGAAGCCGCGTGGGTTGATCCGCCCCACTCCTCCTCGAATCACCGAATCAGGGGATGCGCAAACCGGCCCGTCATGCGCTTCCGACACGGCCCAATCCGCCCAATTCTCCAACGAAAACCCCATATTCCCGCGGAATGACGGGGGGCCAAACGGAGCAACACCCCACGTCACTGCTGCCTTTCAAACCCGCACAGAACGCATTTTTTAACCATTTGTAGTTCTCCCAGATCCGAATCCTCCACCCATATTAACTCAGATTAGGCATTCATGAGCGCATACGGCCCCGATGGTCCCGATGCAAGTCCTTCCGCGGCAGGGGAGTTCCAGCCCTCCAGCCGGCCCATGTCCCGTGCCCATGCCCCTCAAATCGAGCCTCAGGCCGCGACCGAGTGTCATCAGCGCCTCGTCGAGCGGGGTGAGAAACTCGACCTCCTACGCCGACTCGATGCGATCCTCCAGTCGGAGCGCGACGAATCCGCCATCCTCGCGAAGGTCGCCCAGGAACTCGCCGCCACCCACGGACTTTCCGCCCGCACAGTCCGTGTTGAGCCGAACCCCGACCCATCTCCCGGCAACCCCACCCCGTTGTCCTCGGACGACCTCGACTCTCCCCTGATCATCCCCGTCCACTGCGGAGGATCGGTCTTTGCCCAACTCCGGATCGATGGCGGCCCCTGGGATGCCTCCTGGCTGGGGCGCTGGCTTCCCATCCTTGGTTCCTGCGCATCCCAGATCGGCCTCGCCATCCAACGCATCCGGGTCGAACTCGAAAACGACCGGATCCGGGACGAACTCCTGCGCGCGCGCGACGAAGCCGTCGCCGCCAACCGCGCCAAGTCCGTCTTCCTGACCAACATGAGCCATGAGCTCCGCACCCCGTTGCACACGATCATCGGGTACTCGGAACTGCTCATCGAGGAATCGGCCGCCTTGCCGCCTCCCCAGATCGCCTCCGACCTACGGAAGATCCTGACCGCCGGGGTCCACCTGCTGCATCTCATCAACGATGTCCTCGACCTCTCCCGGATCGAGGACGGAAAGATGCAGCTCACCCTCAAGTCCTTTGAGGTTTACCCCTTGATCCAGGATGTCGTCGCGTCCATCCGCCCCCTCGCCGAAGAACGGAAAAACGACCTCATCGTCCACTGCCTTCCCTCCATCGGCTCGATCGTCTCGGACGAACTGAAAATCCGTCAGATCCTCGCCAACCTGCTCACCAACGCCGCCAAATTCACCGAGAACGGCACCATCGGGATCTTCGTCGATTCCACCGTCCGCAACGACGTCGGATACCTGGTGATCTCGATCACGGACACCGGCATCGGGATCCCGGAGGCCAAGCTGGCCCAACTCTTCCAACCCTTCATGCAGGGGGACAGCTCCTCCACCCGGCGATTCGGCGGGAACGGCGTCGGCCTCGCCATCAGCCGACGTCTCTGCCAGATGCTCGGGGGCGAGATCCAGGTCAACAGCACGCCCGGAACCGGTTCGGTCTTCTCCCTGCTGTTGCCGGGCATCGAGGCCGCACGCCCCGTCACGCCCCGCCCGGAAACTCCCACCCCGTCCGCACGCCGGACGGAACCCCGGCAACCGACCCTCCTCGCCCTCGTTGAAACGCCCAAGGCCCGCGAACGCCTCGCCTCCACTCTGGCCTCCGAGGGCCTCCGGATCATCACCCCCGAAGAAGGCGAAAGCGCTCTGTCCGTCGCCCGCTCCACACGGCCCGACCTCATCGCCATCGAAGTCTCCGATCCAACGTCCAAAGGCTGGCAGGCCGTCGCCGACGTCAAGTCCGACCCGAACCTCGGCCACATCCCCGTCGTCCTCACCGTCCTCCATTCGGATCACCAACCCGATGTGGCCCTCGGCGCCGCCGACTGCTTCATCAAGCCGGTCGATTGGGACCGATTCGAAGCCGCGGTGGCCCGCAAGACGCGCGGTGCCGCCCGCAAGGATATCCTCATCGTCGAAGACGACACCGATGCCTCGGAAATCGTCCGACGCCTCCTCGAACTCGATGGCTGGAGCGTCAAGACCGCTTCCAACGGACGCGAGGCCCTGGAAATCCTCCGAAAGGACTCCCCTGCCCTCATCGTCGTCGACCTCGTCATGCCGGTGATGGATGGGTTCTCCCTGATGGAACAACTTCAGGCCTCCCCGGAACTGCGCGACATCCCCACCCTCGTCGTCAGCGCCATCTCACTCGAACCCGAGGAACACCTCCGCCTCAACGCCCGGATCACCCAGGCCCCTTCCAGCCAGGATCGTCCCGCCGACCTCCTCACCACCATCCGTCGCCTCATGCCACCCAGTGCGACGAGCGCGTAGCCAACGCCCTGGGTTACTGCGGGGAGTTTGAAGTTTTCAGTTTGAAGTTTGAAGCCGGCCAACGGGGCGGACGGGACACCCCATCGACCTCAACGGCGATGGCCGCAACGATGAGGCTTAGCGCTTCGGCTCTCGGGTCTCGGTAGTTTTGGCCTCCAACAACCTCAGCCGAAGTCCATGCCGGGTGAAGTGGGTGAAGTCCCGATCAAAGGTGACCAGTTCCAAATCACCGGTAATGGCGAACGCCCCAACGGGGCACGCCACGCAAGCCCAGGGCAACGCCCTGGGTTTACGTCCCCCACAGGCACCCAAGCCCTGAAAGGGCGACCCAACCCATTCGAAACCCGCCCACAATCCTGATCCGCCCTTTCAGGGCTTTCTGATCATTCCAACCCGCGTCCCCGGGGCGTTGCCCCGGGCTATCGTAGGCCGCCCCGTTGGGGCTCACTCATGCCCCGAAGGGGCAATCGGTGAAAGCCTGGGGTGGAACCCCGGGGACCACGCCACACCACGTCCCCTGTGCCCTGAAAGGGCACACGGAACCGGCCGCCTGTGATCCCCGTTCGCCCCGTTGGGGCTCACCGATGAGGAGTCCCCAGCTTCCAGACCCAAGTCCTGGAAGCCGGGAACCTCGATCGGACAGATTCCTCAAGCCCGACGCCGACGCCAGACAGCGAATCCACCCAGCAGCGCACCGGCCACCACGGCGTATTCACCGGGCTCGGGCACCGGGGTCAACTGCAGGTCGAACTCATAGTTCACCACCGGTGCGGCGGTCTGCTGCACCAGGAACGTGTACGTACCCGGCCCGAGGGCTCCCGTGAAGCCAATGGCACCAGCCGCCACACCGAGATTGTCGAGGACATCCGTGCCCGGCTGGGCCGTCGCCGCCTGGGTACCCGTGCCGAAATGCGCGTAACCGAGGAGGGTCGACCGGTTGAAGTTTGCACCCGCTCCAACGCCGTTGTTCCAGACGGAACCCCTCTGGACCGCGATGAACCCGCGATCATCGGTGCTGTTGTACGAGGTCAGCTGGATGGCGCTCAGCTGGTAGCCCACGCCGACCGTGAAGCTGAAGATGTCGGGATCACCGGTGACAGTGGAACCCCGGACGAAGTTGCTCCCGATCGAGAAGCCCACCGTCGACGGATGATCTCCGAGGATCGTGGGGCTGGCAGGAGTGTTGGAGAGATCCCCGTCACCGGACTCGGTGAAGAGGAACGAGGCTGCCTGCGTGGAGGACGCGAGCCCGAAGGCCAGTCCTGCCAGCAGCAGCGATTGGATGTTTTTCATGCAGTAGGGATGCATAGAGCCGGAGTTTGGAATGGTTCCAACATCCCCGCCTAGTCGCATGATCATGCTAACCAATTGAATACCTAAAAATCCTTTTTGCGGAGCGTTGAACCGCAAAACCCCGCCCCGGTCGGAATCGCATCCCAGAATGCCAATCGGACCTCCAGCGCCTCACGGGCCGAGCAGGCGGCCTCATCGACCCTTCGCGGATCCCCTTCGCACAGTACGGACACCATGCGTTCGCCCGCCTGAAAGTGTTCCTCCCCATCGAGGACGATGTGCCGTTCGAGGTACTGCCGGAAGATCGATAGGGCTCCGGCCGACTCCCGGTCGAGCCGGGCCACGATCTCGCCGAACAACCCAGGGATCACGCCCTCCCGGCCGTAAGTGAACGCCGCCGCGATTTCATGCACCCGGCGGGTCCGGATCACATGAAAGGTATGTTCCATGAACCGACGCGCGCACACGGGCACACCGGCCTCCTGATTGGCCTCATCCAGAGTGCCTCCCCGCGAAATCCGATCCACGAAGCAACGGACAGGGCCTGTATTGGCTCCGGCCTCCTCCATCGCCCGCAGATAGAGTTCGAAATGACTGGTGGGAACCTCGCCGCAGCCTGTGTCGCTTTCTTCACCCAGCACGATTTCGTTGATCAACGCCCGTGCCCGGGCATCCCCGCGGGGAACCCATGGCACCTCGGTGCAGGTGAGTTGGCGCTGCAGGGCCTTGAGCAGCGACATGAAATCCCACACGGCATAGACGTGGTGCTCGAGGAAGACCCGGAAGTCTTCGAGGGAATTGAGACGGCCGTACAAACCATGACCGAGGAGGCTCGCCCGAATCGAAGCCGTCCTTTGCAGAATCACGCCTTCCATGTGCATCAAAAGGAGAGGCGGGAGCGTGCCATCGCTCCCGCCATCCACAAACGAAGTTCCGTCTTTCGGAACAAACTACCGACGAGCCTAACCATCGGCAGTCAAAGGATCCACGGCGCCATCCAGAACAGCGCCAGGAAACCTACAGACGATGGTCATCGGCGAAACCGCGGCGCGGACGCATCCGGTTCCGGACAACCTCCAGACCCACGGCCCGGCCCGCAGCCAATCCGTTGACGTTGGCACTCATGAAATGGATGCCGCCGTAGATGCGGCTCATGCCGCTCTCCTCCGCCGCTGCCCAGAAGCCGGAGTACGGACGCAGGATTCCCGGCGCATCATCCGACTCACCCACGAACGCGATGGAGTCCGTACCAAACACCTGGGCAAGGACCGTGGCTCCGGCGCCGCTGAAGGTGGAGTGGCCGGAGGTGTACTCCGGGAAGGGCGGGGTCACCAGCAAGGGGGTCCAGAGCGGATCCGCCTCCGTTGCGGCGTTGCCGTCCCGACCGGCTTCCCGGATCGCCGCGATGGGGCGCCAGAGGCGATATTCATACTTGGCCTTCCAGCAGACGATCGCCGCGTCGGCGAGCGCCACGTTCAAGAGCGCCATCATCCGGGCTTCCTCGCCCAAACTCACCTGACGACCGGCAATGACCACCCGCGCAATCTGGTTCCAATGACCCGGCGGCGTCGCCGTTCCCCCGCCATTCGACCAGAAACGGGCCACCACGGTCTGGTCCGCGGTGCGGACCGTGCTGTTGGCAGAGCCGATCGCCTGCACGAACGCCACTTCCTCGGCATAGGCAAGGCTGTCCAGGGACGGAGGCGGGACCGGGAGGAATGCCGCCGCGGAAGTCACACCGAACGGCTGCACATTCCCCCACTGCGGCAGCAATCCCGCAGCGAAAGCCGGCGCCGTTGGAGCCCAGTCCCCGGGCAATCCGTTCGGAACGTAGGTCACCGTCGCCGTGGACCCATCTGTCCGACGCGCCGCCAGCACGGTCTGCGCCACCCAATTTCCCCACCGGATGCCTTCCAGACGCTCGCGGGCACCGCCGCTGGACTGCAACTGAAACGCCAGTTCGGCATCGAACTCCGCCGTCCGGAGCGGAAACGCATTCACCAGGATATCATGCGCCGCCTCTGCCAGAGCCGCCCGGCCGGAGGTGTGGCTGTCCACTTTATCCGAATTGACGAGATACTGTTCGTAGTTGTCGTAGACGCCGTTGTAGGCGTCATGGATCGCCACGTGCAGCATGGCCAGGATGCGGGAAGCCTTGGGCGGCGGCGTCGAGGTCGCCCGGATGGAATCCAGCGCGAGTTCATTCCAATGGGCGACCGGGCTATCGGTCAGGGGAATGGCGGCCTGGGCTCCCATCCAGGCGAGGGCGAGCCCGCAGATCATCGTGATCCGGCTCCACGTTGCGATCCGCCCGACTTGGCAGTAATTTGTTGTCATGGTCTGTGTGTGTGTGTGCTGACTTGAGCGTACTCTGCTAGCACCGTCTGGCCCTGTGCCCCTCCCCAGAGAACCGCCGGGACACACTTCCCGGCTTGGGTTCTCTGGAACACAAACCCTCGCTGCGCTACCCAGACATTGCACCACACGTGCCAAGCGTTGGCTATCGCATGTTCATGCGAGGAATCCTCAGCAAAAGCTGCAAAACGTCTGTTTTTTCCCGACAAATGGCCGATTTTGGTCCGGTCACGGACCGATCCGCGGTCCGTTTATGGACTACGGAATCGGGTAGCCGTTCCGGAGTTCGAAGTTTTCAGTTTCAAGTTTGAAGCACCCGACCGGCCTTGAAACTTGAATCTTGGAACTCTGCAACGGCTCGTGAGGACACTCGCCCCACCAGAGCCGCCTGCCTCCTTCGCTACCGTCGCTACCGTTGTTGTTAAAAAGCCTCTCTTCCCACCTCTTTGGTGAACCTGCACGCACCCCTTTCACAACAACGATAGCAACGGTAGCAACGCCCG
>CAIMMI010000074.1 GCA_903842505.1 uncultured Verrucomicrobiota bacterium
CGTCTGCCGGTCGCTGCCGGGGAACATTGCCAGGTAGTCGGCCCGGACCAGCGCCGCTACCGCCATCGGGTCGTGAGTGTCAGCTCTGAGCAGCATGGCAGGAAATGCTATGATGTTTTCGCGGGCATGCATGAGTACCCATGCATGCAAGACCCGGGCCGTTCAAGGCTGCGATCCGGGTTGATCTGCTGCCCGGGCGTTCAATCGATTCATAAACGACTCTGCGACAGGCTGTTCCGGTCGCGCATCCCTCAGCAGGGTTAAAATGGACCGAGCCGTCGTGCGGTCGGTTTCCATTAACGATATTGCCCGCGCCAGCAAGTGGCTGTAGGCCGTCGGGAAGTCCCGGCTCGACCGCAGGCTCAACCTGAGTTTTTCCTCCGATTTCGCCCGGTTCCCCCCGATCTCGTCCGCCAACGCCCGAAGGTAAAGATCGCGGGCGGATCGGAATTCCTTCCAGCGGGTGCGATTCTCACCCGCGAGATTCGGGGACAGGCCTTGACCAGCGACGGTGTCCAGCCATCCAAGGAGGTCGCGGGCGGAGCGCAACCGGGCTTCGTCGGCTCCCCGGGGAGCCAGCCAGGTCACGAGCGGGCGGTCGTCCGAGTTCGGTGGGATGGAGTTTCCGTCTGGGATCAAGGACTGCGCTGGCCCGGCCCAGCAGCCCCAGAGTTGCCATCCGTCCGAGAGTCCGCTGGTGCGGAGCGCGTCGTGGAGGGTTTTGTCCGGTACACGGGACGGCCAATCGGTTGGCTGGACCTGGCCGGCCCCGTGGATCAGGCCCACGACGGGGGTGTCGAGCGTGGTCCAACGGAGGAGCCACGCTTGCGAATCCGGGAAGTTTTCCAGCCAAGCCTGGACGATCGCTGACCTGCTTTTGGGGTCGAGTTGGAACCAGGGAAGCCATTGGCAGGCGATTCCGCCCGGGTTGAGGCGGTGGCGCAGCGCGGCGAAGTGTTCCCGGGTGTAGAGCCATGCAGCCCCGTCGCGATCGGGGTGGAACAGGTCGGAAACGAGGACGTCGTAGGTGTTGGTGGTGGTGCGGATGAAGCGGCGGGCGTCGGTGGTCAGGAGGCGTTGGGCCGGGCCCAGGGTGCTGAACGGGGCGAACTCGGGAATGGCCCGGACGATTGCCGGCACGAGTTCAACGCCATCGGAACGGAGGTCGGGATGACGGCCGGCGGCGGCGAAGCTGATTCCGGTACCGATACCGAGAAACAGGGCAGTCCGGGGACGTGGGTGGAGCAGGAGTGGGATGTGGGCGTGGCGGGAAGCGGCGGGGGCCGATGCGGTTCCGCCCATGGTGAAGCGGTTGTTGACGGTGAGCGTGCGATGCCGATCGGGCCAGGCCCAGACGGCGACGGTATCCGAGGCGGAGCTTTCGGCGCGGACGAGGGATGCGCCGGGAGGCTTCTGGAGCAGGCGGAGGTCCGGTCCGGCGGCCAGGATGCAGGCGACGGCGGCGAGGGGAAGCGATTGGAGGAACAGGCGACGGCCGGGTTGGATGCAGAGTCCAAAGCCGGCGAGGCTGGCGACCAACAGCAGCCAGGTGGCGCGTTCGTGCAGGGCGGGGAAGAGGATCGCGCCCCAGACGACGGGTGCGAAGGTGGCGGCGAGGGTGTTGATGCCGATGGCTTGGCCGGCGGGGGTTCCGTGTTGGAGCGTGGTTTCCAGTTGGGCGGTGAACCAGGCACCGCCGACGACCGTGATGGGCAGCAGCACGAGTGCGACGAGGGAGCCTTCGGCGACCAGCGTTGCGGTGAAGCCGTGACCGATCCGGGACCCGAGGGATCCCAGCCAGGGGAGGGCGAGGGCGATGGCCCACGCGGAGCCGCCCGCCGCGACGGCGGCGACGAGGGGCAATCGATGGAGGCCTGGGCGGCGCCAGCGGCTCCAGACGGCGGCACCCACCGCGGTTCCGGTGAGCCAGATTCCCAGGACGAGTCCCTGGGTGTAGACCGTACCGCCGAGTGCGGGGGCGAGGAGTCGGATCACCAATACTTCGGTGCCGAGTCCGACGAAGCCACCCACGGCGAGACCGACCCGCGGCCAGCGCGGTGGGGTGGCGACTGCAGGGTGCGTTGGGGATTCCGGGGGCGCGGGATGGTTTGGGAGATTCCCTCGAAGTCCGGACGCGAAGGCCAGTACGGCGGCCAAAGCGTGGAAGCCAGATGCGGCCAGGGTGGCGCCGCGGAGCCCGAGCGACGGTTGCAGGAGGAAGAGTGCCAAGCCGGTTCCGAGGACGGCCCCCGCCGTGTTCCAGGCGTAGAGTTGACCGGCGCGACCGTGCCAACCGGACTGGAAGAGCGCCCGTTCCAGCGCAGCGAACGTGGCCCCCATGGCAATCGTGGCCGGCAGGAACGACACGACCGCGGCGATGCCCGCGCCGGTCGCGAAGGTGAGGGCGGAAGGCTGGGGTCCGGTCCACGCGGTCAGGGAACTTCCGACGAAATCGAGGAGCGGAATCGAAACGAGGGCCCAGAGGGCGATGATCGATTCGAGCGCGCCCGCCCAACGGGAGCCGGACGTGGAGCGGTGGATGGCCGGAGCGAAGACGAGTGCTCCCAGTGCGAGTCCGGCAAAGAACACCGTGAGGACGGCGAGGGATGCTGGCAGTTCGTGACCCAGATGCACGGCGAGCCGCCGGGTCCAGTTCAACTGGAGCACCAGCGCACCCATGCCGGACAACGCGGCGGCAAAGACCAGACGACCCGGGGCACCCATTCGTTGACGGGCACCCTGACAGGCCGGGTTGGAGACGAACAGCGGGAGATGCAGAGTGTCGTGAGCCAAGGATACCGCTTGCTCCCTGGCCCCTTTGGCGGGGATTCCTGCGCTATACAGGGAATGCGGGCGGACAGGCCCGCGCCAGAATCGATGGAAACCACACCCCCTCAGGCGATGGACGGTGATTCGGCAACGCTTGCCGGATTGACGCATGCCCTTTCCGCGGTTGGGCGCGGGGAGGAGCAGGCACCGGAGCGTTTGCTGCCGATGGTGTATGCGGAACTCCGTCGCCTTGCGGCTTCGAAGATGTCCGGGGAACCGCCCAATCAGACCTTGCAGCCGACCGCGCTGGTGCATGAGGTCTGGCTCCGGATCGCGGTGTCGAAGGACATCGTGTGGAATGGGAGGAACCACTTCTTCAGCGTCGCCTCGGACGCGATGCGCCGGATGGCAGGACGTTGGTGACGACGGGCGAGGATGGGATCGTCCGGATCTGGGATGCGGGGACCCTTGGGTTGGAGGCCGAGTTGCGGGGGCACATCCAGTCCGTGTGGTCGGTGGCCTTCTCGCGGGATGGCCGGCGGATGCTCACCGGCGGGAATGGTCGCGAGGCGGTGAAACTTTGGGATCCGATGGATCGTGCGGAGGTGGGGATGTTGGCCGGTGAAGGGGCGAGGTTCTATCGGGTCCGCTTCTCGCCGGACGGTCGGTTTGTCGGAGCGGTTTCCCGCGGGGGAGCCCTGCATTTCTGGGAGGCGGAGGCTCCGGGGCCGTGATTTGAAATCGGTTGGCCCCTTTGTTGGGGTGTTTTGCGCTTCCCTGATAGACAGGCGCGGGGAGGCGGGTCCTCCCTGAAGCTGTCCTGAATCCGATGAATCCAGAAACGATGAGCAACGGGGTTGCGGGTAGGGCGTGGGGCGGAGGGGCGTGGCGGGTGCTGGCCTTGGTGGCGGCGCTGGCAGGTCGGGCGTTGGGCGCGGGGTGGGATGCAGCCTCGTTCCCGGTCGGGTCCGACACCTCCCGGGTTTACACGTCGATGTTGGCCGATGGGTTGGGCGGGGTGTGGATGGGTGGATCGTTCACGGAGATCGGCGATATCTCGGCCAGCCACGTGGCACGCTGGGACGGCCAGCGTTGGCAATCATTGGGGCCGTTCCGGGCGGAGGGTGTGAACGGGCCGGTGATGACGATGGCGCAGGGGACGAATGGCGTGGTCTATGTGGGTGGACAGTTCTCCCTGGCGGGCGGCAAGCCGGCCTGGAATGTGGCACGCTGGGATGGATCTGGATGGAGTGCCCTGGGGAGCGGGTTGATGGGGAGCGGTTCGGCCGTGGTGCGGGCCTTGGCGGTGTCGGAGGATGGCCGGTTGTATGCGGGTGGTACGTTTCGGGAATCGAACGGAGTAGCCCTCGACAACGTGGCGGTCTGGGATGGGCAACGTTGGAGCGCGCTGGAAGGCGGAGGAATCGTCGGGGACGGCGTGTCCGAAGCGACGGTTCACGCGTTGGCCTGGCGGGGGAGCCGGTTGTGGGTGGGCGGACAGTTTTCCCGGGCGGGTGGGATCGAGGCTTCCGCACTGGCCCAATGGGATGGGCGCGGATGGAGCGCGGTGGGTGGTGGGGTTGGGTTTCCGGGATTCCTTCCCTTCGTGCGGACGTTGGCGGTGCGCGGCAACGACGTGTTCGCGGGCGGCCGATTCACGGAGGTGGGGGGCGTTTCGGTGTCCAACGTGGCCCGATGGGACGGCGCGGGGTGGAGTGCGGTGGGAGCGGGGACCGATGGTGCTGTTTCCGCCCTGCGAGTTCTCGGCCCGGACGTGATGGCCGCCGGGGCCTTCACGACCGCCGGGGCGGGGACGGCGTCTGGAATTGCCCGATGGAACGGGCAGGATTGGCAGGCCTTGGGCGGGGGAGTGGGTGGGTTTGAGCCGGTGGTGACAACGATGGACGCGGGCCCGGCGGGGCTCTGGGTGGCGGGGACCTTCACGAGCGCCGGTGGGAATCCAGCAACCCGTTCGGCACGCTGGGTTCCGACCAACCTGCCTCCCGTTGGCCGCGTCGTCTCGCCGATCCCTGGAACACGGTTGCAGGTGGACTCCGTGGGTGGGCAGGCGCGGGCGACGCTGGCGCTGGAAGCGTCGGATCCCGACGGTCAGGTCGTGCGGGTGGAGTGGCACGATGGCCCGCAGCGATTGGCGGTGGCCGAGGCGGCGCCGTTTGCGTTCGAGGCGACCGGACTCGTGCGGGGTCCGCACCTCTTCTGGGCGCGGTTGGTCGATGCGCAGGGATCGGTTTCGGAAACACTGCCGGTCGAGGTTGAAGTCGATACGCCGAACCTCCCGCCAACGGTGCGGATGATTTCGCCGGCGGGCGGGGCGCGGTTGGAGGAAGGTGAGCGGGTGGTGTTCCAGGCCGTGGCTTCGGACGCGGACGGACGGGTCGTCCGGGTGGATTTCCAGACGGCCGCGGGCGCGCCGTTGGCTTCGGTTTCGGGCGAGCCTTTCGAGTACGTGATTCCGTCGGCGGTCCCGGGTCCGCTGCAGGTCCGGGCTGTGGCCGTCGACGATCGGGGTGCACGGGCGGTTTCGGATACGGTCGCGGTCCAGGTCAACGCGAGGCCTCGGGTGCGGATCGCATCGCCGATCGATGGGGCGGTGGCGACGGTGACCAACGAAGTCCGGATCGTCGTGGAGGCGGGAGATTCGGATGGGCGGATCGAACGATTGACGCTGCTCCGGGATGGCCAGGTGTTTGCTTCGACCACGGTGGAGCCCTACCGCTTCACGCTCGTCAACCTGCCAGCGGGCACGAACACCTATCGGGTGGTCGCCGTCGACGACATGGGCTCGAAGGCGACTTCCGCTCCGGTGACGATCCAGCATCTGGCGGTGCCGTTGCCTTACGGACCGCCGAAGACGTATCTGGTGGCTCCGGTTCCGGACACGATCCTGACGGCTCCCGCGGAGGTCGTGCTGGAAGCGGAGACGCTGACCCAGGGCGCGGCCTTCCAGTACCATCAGTTCCTGGTTTCGGGACCCGGATTCCAGTCCGTCGTTCTCAACAACACCTTCAGCACCGACAATCCGGCGCGGTGGGGCGTGTCGAACCTCGCCGTGGGCAACTATGAGTTCGCGGCCGTGGGTTGGGATATCTTCGGTGGGCGCGCCACTTCGGCCCCGGTCGCGGTGACGGTCCGGGCTCCGGCGTTGACGGAGCGCTATCGGTTGGCGGTGACCTCAGGTCTGGGCGGGGATTATCCCGTCGCGACCGGTCTGGCGCCCGACGGAACGGTGGTGGGTTATTCGGATCTCGATCGCAGTTCGGCGCGGGTCCACGCCTTTCGATGGAAGTCGGGAATCCTCACGGACGTGACGCCCGCGTGGGATCGGTCGGAGGCGTGGGATGTCAACGGGTCCGGAACGATTCTCGGTTACGCAATGGTGGAGGATCCGGTCTGGAACGGGATGTTCCTCCTCGATTCCGCGGGAGGGTTGCGGAAGGCGTCGGGTCCTGGGGCGCTTCCGCTCGCGATGAACGCCGCGGGCCAGGTGGTCGGGCGGACGCGGCCCGGGGTGGATTGGCCTCGGCCGTTCCGGTGGACGGGGACGGGAGCCATCGAGGTGTTGGGGTCGATGGAAGGCGAGGCGCGCGACATCAATGGGCAGGGGCGTATCGTGGGTTGGCGGCGGGCGCCTGGGGAACCGACGCGCGCGTTCCTCTGGCAGGACGGACAGTTCACGACGTTGAGCGTTGAAGCGTCGCAGGCGTGGGGAATCAACGAGGTGGGTCAGATCGTGGGTGTGTTCGGCGAATCCGCCTTACGTCTGGCGGCTTGCCGTGGGTGCTGGTCTCCAGAATCTGTCCGCCCGGGTGACCGATGCGCTCGGCGGGGTTCGCGTGACGGAAACGGTGCGGGTGACGGCCTACAACCCTGCCACACCGCAGACCA
>CAIMMI010000075.1 GCA_903842505.1 uncultured Verrucomicrobiota bacterium
CACAACCCCGCCAGCAACGTCAGCGACGCCCAAACCCACGCCCCCCCTTCGCTCCGTTCGCTCCCATCGTTGTAAAAAGTCTCCCCCTCTGCGCCCCCGCGCCCCTGCGGGAAAAACCGTCCCACACACCCGATTTTCACAACCACGCCAGCAACGTCAGCGACGCCCAAACCAACGCCCCCCCCTTCGCTCCGTTCGCTCCCTCTGTTGTAAAACCCTGTCCCCTCCGTACCCTCGGTGTCCTCTGCGGTGAACCCCTCCATCACCCGGCGCAGGCAACCAGGGAGATACCGCTCTTCACGGCCAACGCCTCTGCCTCCGGACGATCCAGCAGGATGGTGCGACCCGGTTCGAACGCCAGCACCCGAACCCCGGAGCGGGCGCAGACCTCGATCGTGCGGGGCCCGACGCACGGCAGGTCGAACCGGACATCGTGTCCCACCTTGGCGAGCTTCACGGCCACGGCGCCGCCCGACTTCCCGGCCAGCTTCCCACCCCGTTCCAGGCAGGCATCCGTCCCCTCAAATCCCTCCACGGCCAGCGTTGTGCCCTCCTTCACGACGACACTCTGTCCGATCTCCAACCGGGCGATCTCCCGGGCGATCCGAAACCCGTAGGCCACATCCGATTGTTCACGCTCGTCGAGCCGTTTGCCCACCGAGAACCCGGGACCGGGCATCCATTCGCCCAACCACTCCAGCGGGTCGACGAGACGCACCCCTTCCTTCGCCATCTCATCCGCGATCGCGCCAAAGATCGTGTGCGCGTTCTTCTCCTTCAATCGGAGCAACAGCGCCATCGCCTTCAGGTCCGGCCGCAGGTTGAAGAGATTGTTCGGGGCGATCTGCCCCAGCATGACGCACTCGCGCACTCCGTGGTCCTTGAGGGCCTCGATCATCTTGCCCAACTGCCCCACGCGCACCCACGTCATCTGATCGACCTCCGTCGCCAGGGCTGGATCGGTCTCGCCTTCGAAGCCCACTGCCGCCACGCGCCGCCCGCGCCGGCGTGCTTCCCCGGCAAACACAAACGGCAACCGGCGGCTGCCCGCGATCAATCCCATCGGCGCTCCCGACTCACTCATGCCCGGGCATCCTGCCTCAACGGACCCCGCCATTCCCTGAAAAAGTGGAACGTCGACTACGAAAAGAAGCCGTTCCCGGGACTTCCCCCAACCCCGAGAACCTCCGCAACCGTCCGACCCCGGGCGCGCAGTTCGCGGATCGACAGCGCGGCGTGCCGTTTCGCGAGTCGGATCCCCTGTTCATCGCGGATCAGGGGGCAATGAAAGAATGCGGGCGCCGACCACCCCAGCGCCCGATAGAGCAACAACTGCCGAGCCGTGCTGAGCAGCAGATCCTCACCCCGGACCACCTCGGTGATGCCCATCAACGCGTCGTCCACCACACAGGCCAACTGATAGGCCGGGACTCCATCCGGCCGCCACACCACGAAGTCTCCGAAATCCCGTCCGGCAACCGGGCTCTGGGGTCCGAACCCACCATCGACAAATCCGACCGTCTCGCCGTCGGGCACCCGGAATCGCCAACTGAAACGCGTTCCCCATGGGATGTCCTCCAATCGTCGACTCCGACAGGTGCCGGCGTAGATCGGTTCCTCATCCCCGGCATGCGGAGCCGACACCGACGCCGCGATCTCCCGACGCGAGCACGTGCACGGATAGATCCATCCGCCCTCGCGCAACCTTGCCAGCGCGGCCGCGTACTGAGGCATCCGCTCCGATTGGCTGTACGGACGCGTTGGACCGCCGATATCCGGTCCCTCGTCCCATGGCATCCCCAGCCACTTCAGATCCTCGATGAAACCCGAGATGAACTCGGGCCGAACGCGGTCGCGATCGAGGTCATCGTTGCGGAGCACGACCCGACCGCCCGCTGCCCGGGCCCGACTCCACGCCATCCAGAACGTCCGGGCATGACCGACGTGCAGGAAGCCGGTTGGCGAGGGGGCGATCCGACCGCGGTACCCCTCGGGCCTCGGTGGAATGGAAAGGGCCGCGGGACTCATGCTGAAAACGGCGGTTGTATCCGCAGATGGGCAGGGACTTGGACCGCGATGACCGCGCACCCTGGGAGTGAGGGCTCGCCTTGGTTGAATCCGCGCCTTCCTGCCTCTCTATCTGCGCAATCTGCGCGATCTGAGGATGGATGAACTGCCGGTTCCAGGTTCATGCTTCCGCATCCGCCTTCCCATTCGGACCGCCCTGCCCCCGTAGCCAGTCGGAATACCGTGGCAGATCAAACGACAGGAGCGCCTGGGCGCGTCGGCAATCGAGCGATGTATCCGGCGACCGCGGCGCCCCGACGTACTCCTTCAACGACCCCGGTTCCATGGGACACTCCAACCCCTGGAGACTCCCGGCCAGCGCCTGCCCGATCTCCCATCGCGACAACCGTTCTGCGCCGGCAATGTGCAGGATCCCGTCGACCTCCTGCCCCAACAACTCCAGCAGCGCACGGGCGGTGCACACGGCGGGAATGGGCGTGCGGAATTCGTCCGTGAACAACTTGAGCTTCCGACCCGACTGCCAGGACCGCGTCATCTCCTCGTTGAAACCGCGGTCACCCGTCGGCGAGGTCCCGTGATTGAGCGACGTCCGGACCACGAGATGTCCCGGTTGCGTGAGGACCCCCTTCTCCGCCTCGACCTTGGTCTCCGCGTAGAAACTCAAGGGATTCACCGCGGCCTCCTCCGCATAGCCGCCCGACTGTCCGTCAAAGACCAGGTCCGTCGACAGGAACAGCATCCGTCGTCCACGAAACAACCCAGCCAGGTGCCGCGTGACCTCGACGTTCCACAACCGCGCCCCCGCCGGGTCCGACTGACACTGCGGGCTCTTGCTCATGGCCGCGCAATGGATCACGGCATCGGGCTGATCCTGGGCGAACCTTCGATCCACGGCAGCGAAGTCGGACAATTCCAGATCCGATCGACGCAAGGGCCGCAACGTCCAGTCCACGGGCTGCCACGGGGAGGTCGCCACGGCCGATCCAATCAACCCGCCCGCCCCCGTGATCCAGCATGTCCGAGTA
>CAIMMI010000076.1 GCA_903842505.1 uncultured Verrucomicrobiota bacterium
GGCCGTTCGAAATGGAATTCTTGGTCAACTGCGCCTGAAGGACGTCCTGGGCAGTTTGAGGATGGCTATGCTCGCCTACCTTTGACGCCGGATGGACACCGTTGAGAGGGGGCAATGGGGTCAGATCTGTCCATTTGACAAATCGTCGTCGGGTCCAAAGTCGCTGCGAATCGAAGGGTCCGGACCGTGGTATCGCGTCGTGAACTTGACCCGATTTCCAATCTCCGGTTCGAGCGGTGACTGAGGAGGGGGCCCTGGAGTGCGTGACACAGCGGCGGCACACGGGATCCGTAGCTTCGTGCGGCATGCTTCTCGTCCAAATGTCAAACGGATAGATCTGACCCCATTGCCCTTCCGGTGGGCGTGAACAACCGGGACCTGAAGACCTTCAAGGTGGACCTGGGAACGACTGAACGGTTGGCTCGCCGGTTGTGGGCAGCGGACGGTTCGAAGGATCGCCTGCTGGTGGCAGAGAGTGGGATCGACTCGCGCGCCGATGTCGTGCGCCTCCGGCAGTGCGGGTCGGGCGCCATTTTGGTCGGCGAGTCGCTCATGCGCGCCCCCAGCATCGGCGACAAGGTGGTACAGTTGCTGGAGTGACGGGGCGGTAGTGGGGATGGAACGGCACGGGTTCGCGCAGCGACGCTGAGGCGCAGGGAAGACGGAACGTGGCTGCCGTCGCTCTCGTGGTTGTAAATATTCCCATCCCGTCGCGCCTTCACTCCCTCGCGGCTTCGCGCGAAACGCCTGCAATGACTTGAAGGCTTCGCGCGAAGACGCGAGGGCGCGAAGGATTGGGTGGTGCAGCCCCTCCCCCTGCGCAATCGGCGACATCTGCGGTTAAGTGAACTGCCGGTTTCAGGGTGAAACTCGGGACTCCCTCGCGGTTCGCGGGGGGCGCCCCATCGCTCGATGAGTGAGGCAGGGACCTGCCCGGTCGTGGCGGTTATGGACTGCGCGAATCGAGTTCGAGGAGCAACGAAGTGAGGAATGCGGTGTGGTGGACGAGGTCCTGGATCTGGACGCGTTCCCTCGTGTGCCAGCCACGGACGGGAGAACGGAGGTGAAGTTGGGCCTTGGCGTTCGCAGGAAACGCGGCGAAGTCCCCCGAACCCAGTCCGATCTCGGTGCGACGCGACTGGAGTCCGGCCTTCGCGCAGAAGGCATCGAGGTGTTCGAGGACGCGTCGATACGGCTGGGTTCCTTCGAGGGCTTTCGGGACGACGGCGACCAACCGTTCGCGGGGGTAGTCGGTCTGCAGGTCGAGCGGCCCGTCGATGCACAAGCTGATCTCGAGTCCGTCGAAGAGGTCGGGTTGGTGGCGTGCGAGATAGCGCGCGCCGCCAAGCCGGCGTTCTTCCTGGGCAGTGAAGAGGATCACGAACTTCCGGTGGGGCACGCCCTTCTTCCAATGGTGTTCGTGGAGGTGCTCCAGCGCGGCCACCACGACGGCGACCCCGGAACGGTCGTCGCCGCCAAAGGACGAGGGAAGCGACGGATCCGACTCGTGAGCGTGCGAGAACTCACCGGAAGCCGGGTCGAAGACCAGATGTTGTGGAGTCGATACGGCGATGGTGTCGATGTGGGCGTTGAGGAGCATGCCGGGCTTGGACTCCATGCCGTGGGAGGCTGGAAGGACGAGCGCGAGGTTGGCGGGTGTGTTGGATCCCACGATGCGGAGCGGCAGGTTGGTGGCACCGAGGGCGACGAGGCGCGTGGACAGCGCGCGGCCGATGGCCTGTTCCTCGCCGCTGACGCCGGGAATGCGGACGAGGTCGAGGAAGGTTTCGGCGACGCGGGCGCGGGCCGGGGCGTTGAGCAGATGGCTGGTGGCGTTGGTGCCGGCGGCTCGGACGGTGTCGGGTTGCGGCGGAACCGGCGCGGCGGAAAGTAGGGTGGCGCCGAGGACGGCTGCGAGGGTTCGCAGGAAGAGGTGCGGCTTCATTGGGGAAAGTCTGGGGCCTTGGCGAAAGGTCGCGTTGGGGAGGGGGAACAGGTTCACGCGGAGGCGCGGAGGCGCGGAGGACGGTTTGGCTAGGGTTGGGGCTTGGGCGCGGGAGGGTTTGTGGTTGGTTGGGCCGTGAACTCGAGGATCCGCGACGGGACGAAGGCGATCCAGACGTCGAGGGAGGTGGCGTTCGTGGAGACCTGTAGACCGAATTGGCGCTTGTTGTCGGACCCGCTCCAGCCGTTGGGGGTCACGTCGAGGCCGGTGGAGTCGATCGCCTTGGCAATCGTCACGTGCCACCGGCGTTTGTCCGGAGGGGAGCCGGCTTCGACTTCGAGTTCCACCGTGCGTTTGCCGTCGTATGCCGATTCGCCCCAGGACGGTGGGCCGAGTCCGGTGATGCGGACCTCGGTTCCGTGGAGTTGGTTCGTCATCGAGGTGAGGGTGGCTCCAGCCTTCTGGATGGGGATCTTCCGCACCTCCCAGAGTTCGTTGGAGTCGAAGCCGTGCCGCTGACAGAACTCGACCTCCAAGCGCCAGGGTTCCCCGGCGGGAAGAGGCCAGTGGGAGAAGGCCACGAAGGCACGATCCTTCTCCCAGCCGTGGTTCCAGTGGTTGCCGTCGCCCTCGTTGCCCGTCGCGTCGGAGACCTTGCGGACGTGGTAGGAAACCCAGTTGGTCGTGGGTTGGCCGGCCTGGCGCATCGTGAAATCGAGTCGAGCCGTCCGGTAGGCCGGGTCCGGGTTGGCTGATCCCTCGCCCGATGGCTGAACAGCGAAGGACACCAGGGTCGCTTCGAGGTCGGCGGAGGTCTGTGCCTGGGGCAGGGGTTGGGCTATCAGCGGCGGGAGCGTTTCCGCGGAGATCCGAGCCGGGTTCGGAATGCGGAACTCATGGAGGAATTTGTCGTGGTTCCAGGGGTCGTTGTAGATCCGGATCCGGAGCTCCCGGGCGCGACGTGGGAAGATCGCGATGCGATGCGCCTCATAATGCGCGATCAAGGGTGTTTTACCCGTGGTGAAGCTCATCCCATTGCCGTCTCCTGCGAAGTTGCCTTCATCGTCCCCGACGAGGACCCCGTAGGCGGCTTGGTTGATGTTCGCGGGGGGCTTGGAGGCGGTGAGCCACACGCTGAGGACGGCATTGCTGCCGGTAACATTGAGGTTGGGGGGAAGCTTGAGTTTGAGCCGCTGGGTCCAACTCTGAGGCAACCGCGAAATCCACTGCTGCCAAGGCGGGCTGAACGGGTCGTAGTGGAACCGGCCATGCTGGACCGACACGAGTTGCAGGGTGGTTCCGTTGGTCAGCACGGTCTGCTGGACCGGGAAACGCAGGACGCCGGGCCGGGTGAGCCAAACCACCAGGCCCACGATGGGAACCACCGCGAGCAGGGCGAGCATCCACCAGAAGCGCCGGGTCATGTTGGGACCGTGCCGGGGTCGGGAATGGATGTCGATGGAGGAGGCGGGTGGTTGGGCTCGACGGTGCGCCGAAACGGGGTGGGGCGAGACTCCGTCGAGCCGTTGCTGAAGTCGCAAGTTTTCAGATTCAAGTTTCAAGCACTGGCCTTGAAACTTGGGACTCCCAAACGGCTCGTGAGGACACTCGCCCCACCTCGTGTGCCGGGGCTGACAGACCACGCCTCCTGACGTCGGCGTCTACGATGTTCGGACGAAGGTTGGGGGGATCGAGTACGAGTACCGCCCTTCGGGCTGAGTACGAGCGCGTTCAATGAACGGCTCGTGAGGACACTCGCCCCACC
>CAIMMI010000077.1 GCA_903842505.1 uncultured Verrucomicrobiota bacterium
CACACGGGGACGTCCAGATCCGCCTCAAATCCCTTGGCCTTGGTTCGGACGGCAATCCGGGCGCCGCTCCCGGCGTTGCCCCAGAAGCCCTGGAACTCCGGCCGGAAGGTCGCCGGTTCGGCTCCCATCGCCACCCGGTAGGTGTTGTTGGCGGGGGAGTAGACGCTGCCGAAGCTGTACCCGCGCATCACCGCGTCGCCCGAACGCGGGTAAACATCCACCACATGCAGCTCGTTCCACTCGCTGTTGCCCGCGCGCAACCGGAACCCGATGTAGTAGATCAGCAGCGAGAACAACGCGACGTACGTCGGGAAAGTGATCCACGTGAGCATCGGGCGATTGATCTTCTTCAGCCACCACTGATCAAGCGGGCCGATCACCACCAGATAGACCAAGAGCAAAAGGAGGAGCACACCTACCGGCAGCTTCTGCACCTGCCGGGTCTCGATCATCGCTCCAAAGACGCTATCGATGCCGCGACCACCCCAGGCGTTGAATTCATTCTTCGCCAGGAATTCCCGAGGCACCCCGGACAATCGTGCCCAGAACAGCGAGCGATGCTTCCAGCCCTTCACCGGATCCCGTTCCGGATTGAACGCCACCACTGTGACGAGGCCACGGCCACGGCTGGAAGAGACCACCAGCGGCGCCTGATCCAACGACACCAGCGTCTGCCCGGTCTTTACCCGCAGGTTGACGACCGGTGCGGTTCCGCCCTCGAAGGTCGAATCCGTCTCCAGCCCGGAATACGGATCGCCCGTGCCGCCCACGTTGCGGCTGGGGATCGGGACGGGCGGGGCCTGGCCTGCGAACCGGAGACTGGTAGCGTCACCCGGGCTCGTTCCATTCCGAAGCCACGCCGCCAGCGGCTTGCCGATCGCACGGGTCGAAACGCCATCCACCGTCACCGGCAGCAGATCCTTCAGCCAAGGCGTCGCATTGATGTCGGTCGGTTGGTCCACGGACACGACCAGGTGTCCGCCGGCATACAGCCACGCCTGCAACGCTTCGATCTGGGGCTCCTTCAATTCCAGCGCCTTGGCGGAGTTGAGGTAGATCGCGTTCAACGCCGACAGCACGATCGGGTTGTCCGGGAAGGTCTCCATCCCCTGCCCGATCGCCAGGCGACTGACCCGCGGCTGGAACTCGGCATTGCGCCCCTGGATATCCGGGAAGGTCGGCATCCCCGCGAAGGTCTGGGGAGCCGCCCCCAGAATGAAATCCTCCCAGCCCAACTGCGTGACCCGTTGGCCCAGGTTCTCGGCCCGCAGCTTGCCGTCCTTGTCGAGCAAGCGGGCATCCAGCATCAGCTGGCCTTGCGATCCCGCGAAGCACGGGAGGAGGAGCCGCTTCCGGGTGTTCTGGGGAAGCTCGACCGAAAATCGCTGAGGGACACCGTTGAACTGGCTCTGGCCCAGTTCCACCACGGCATCGAACGAGGGTCCGTCGTTGTAAACCTCCACCACCACCGGAAACCACGCCCCGCCTCGGGCCACGGAGTCGAAGCCCGGAAAGACATCAAACTGGATCTTGGCCTGTGCCACGATGCCCTGAAGCAGCGCGGCAACCACGAGGAGCAGGCGAACAAACCGGTGGCTGGGTGCTGGATGGATCATGAGCGGCTGGCGCGGCGTTTTTAGGCCTCCCTCGGGAGCGTGGCAACGGCGAACTGTCCCTTCGACCGCCTCCCGGAAGAATCGTTCCGGATCAGAACGAGGTCTTTTGTAACCCCGGCCCTTGCCAAGGGTCTCGTTTGTCAGGAAGTGTGCCGGGGAATGCTACATGGAAGTTCCGGAGCTGGACGTTGAAGCCTGCGTCGCGCGGGTGCGCGGTGGGGATGAAGACGCTGCCCGGTGTCTGATGGAGTACCTGTACCCACTCGTCACCAAGATTGTGCGGGCCCACCTGCCCCGCAGGACCGCCGAAGAAGATCTCGTGCAAGCCGTGTTCGCCAAAGTGTTTACCAGACTCGACCAGTTCCGCGGCGAGGTTCCCCTCACGCACTGGGTCTCCCGGGTCGCGGTCAATACCTGCTTCAACGAACTCAACCGCGAACGCGTTCGCCCCGAACTCCGCCACGCCGACCTTTCGGAGGCCGAGTCCGAGATCATCCAGAACCTGGCGGCCGACACGAGCGACCTCCCCGCCGAGCAGGCTCTCGAAGCCCGCGAGATCGTGGAGAAACTGCTGGCTGATCTTTCCCCCGCCGACCGTCTCGTCATTACCCTCCTCCATCTGGAGGGCAAAAGCGTCGAGGATATCCGTCAGATCACCGGTTGGAGCACCCCTTTGGTCAAGGTCCGCGCCTTTCGTGCCCGTCAGAAAATGAAGCAACGGCTCAAGGCCCTGCTTCGGGAGAATCATCCATGAGCGAACTCGATCAGCATCTCGACCGCCTCCTGCGCGCCGCCGCCCAGGCCCCGGCCCGCGATCTGCCGCCTCTTTCCTACGCCACGCAAACCCGGGCGATGGCCGCCTGGCGTGGCGTCCGATCGGCGGCGCCCGATTTCAGCCTCTTGCGCGCCTGGCAGACGGGCCTCGCTACCGCCTTCGGGGCCGCCATCGTGGCTGTGGGTGTCAGCTTCGCCGCCGCGCAGGATATCGACGCTGACGTCAATGATCCCTACGTCGTCGCGGATCCGGGCGTGGCCCTCGCAATGACCACCGGATGGCTCCCATGAACGGCCTCACCAGATCCCGGGTTGCCACGTACCTCGCCGCCGTCTTCCTTGCCGGCGCGGCCGCCGGTGTTGCGGGTGGGTACCAATACGGTCGGAAATCCGTGTTCAAGCGCGGCGCACAACCGCCCCGGGACATGGCGACCCACATGATGGAGCGGTACACCAAGGAACTCGTTCTTTCGTCCGAACAGGTCCAGCAGGTGGAACCCCTGATCCAGGAAGCCACCCAGAAGGTCCGCGCCCTTCACAAGGAAGGTTTCAAGCAGACGGACGCCATCATGAAGGGTTGCAACGCCCGCATCGTGGAGATCCTCGACCCCGCCCAGAAGGAGCGCTTCCGACTCATGGAAGAACGCCGAAACCAATGGATGCGCGATCGTGGTGGCGAAGGACAGCGGGGGCACCCACCCGGAGGGCATCCGGACGGCGCCCGTCCTCCGGGTTCCAGCCTGGAACCCCGAGCCGGCGGACAATCGCCCGGCCTTCCCGAATCCCAACCGAAACCTTCGTCCGACAGCCTGAAGCCGAAGCCTTGAGACGCCGCCGGGATTCAGGTCAAGGAACCTTGGCCTGCGGTTGATTCGAAGGGGTCTCCCGCAGGGCGGTCCGCTTGCGATCCAATTCCTGCAACCGACGCGACGTCTTCGTGGCCACGACCCGGACCCGCTGTTCGAGTTCGGCCCGGCGCAACTCGCCTGCCCCGTTCCCAAACCGGTCGGCAGCGTACTGCTGAAGCGTTCGGTAATAGTCGGAAACCAAAGGCAGCAGGTCGATCGGAGCATGCTGATAGAGTTCCCGGAGTTGCGACTCCTTGCGGCGGATCACCTCGCGCTGGGTGGCGGCATCCCATTGGAGCAACACCTGGGACAAGGGGATGGAATTGCGCTGGATGGGAGCGTTGGTCCCGCGCCCGATCTCCATGTGCTCCACCTGGATGGCTGCGAGTTGATCGAGGGTCACTTCCCGAGTCCAGAGCAGTGCCGGGTCCCTGCCCAGCACGTGGATGGAGTTCACCGCCCACCATTTCTCCACCTCGAGTGCGGACAGGAAGCGGTTGCGATGCGCCTCGATGAAGGCGGTTTGCCAGTTCAGGCAGCGGGGTAGTCCCCGGAGGAATTGTCCCATCGAACGTCGGCCGGTCTCGTCGGTCAGCAGTTCGTGCGTCAACAGGGCTGCGCTGGCTTGGAAGGCCGACCAAAGCGCCGTGTCGTTTGGAAGGTTTTCCCCGGGGAAGCTGAGTTCGCTGAACAACAACGGACTCCGCCCATCCAGCATCCGCCGTGCTTCCGCGAGCAAGGAGGGCTTCCGCTCGTTTCGCCGAACGGCCTGATGCCCTTCGAGGACCAAGTCCCGGCCCTGGTCGGCAAGGATCAGGAAGGAAACTCCCTCGTTGAGCCAGAGGGGCGGCAAGCCCACCTGCGTCCCAGCCTCCCGGTTGGCCACTTCCAGCAGGACCACTTCCACCAGTGCCCGCACCAACCGACGCCACTCGATTTCTTCCGGCACATCCAACCGGTACTGCCACCCACCGGGAAATGAGACCGGGACAATCCGGAGGGGACCCGCACCCAACTCCCGCTTCGGCCGGATGTAGATGTGGATCTTGCCCTGCCAACGATCGGTGGCATCGAACCGCCCCAGCACCGCGCGTTTCACCCTTTCGGCTGCGACCGCCAGCCACTGGGGCTCCAACCCGATCTCCTCCCCACCCGCGGATTCGGGAATCAGTCCGATCCGCGGCTTCGCTCCCGTCGGACCCGAAACGATGAATTGCCCGGAAATCCCCCTCGCCGTCACCGGCGGAACCACGGACCCGGGCAGGTGACGGGGCGGAATCACCTGCCCCAGCACCGCTCCCTCCCCACCCAGCAACGCCAGCGATGCGATCAGGATCCAGAAGCGGCGGAGTTGGGCGGATGGGAACATCTGGAAAACGGTCAGGTCTTGGGCTTTGCCGAATCCGGTTTCGCGGCAGGCTTGGACTCGGCGGCCGGCTTCGGCGCGGGCGTCGTCGAATCCGCCTTCGCTGCCGACTTGTATCCCTCCGAGCGGTAGTCGGTGATGTAGAACCCGCTGCCCTTGAAGATGAGTCCGGCTCCCCCGCCAATACCACGCTGGACCTTGCCCTTGCCCCAACGGGCTTTCGGGCAGGCATCCTTCGGACATTGTTCCAGGGCAGCGGCGCTCATCGATTGGACACACTCGAATTGGTGACCGCACTTCTGACAGGTGTACTCGTAGGTCGGCATGATTGAAAATGAAGAGGCCACCGGTCCTTCGCACACTTGGCACTCTCCTTCAAGCCGTCCGACAGGATTCCTTCAACCCAGGCAGACCGGGCGGCCCTCAGCCGCTCCGGCCTGTTTCGCCCCGGGGCAGGATCCACGGACGGTTCAGGCACATTTCCGGACGAGTGCCTCCACAAGCCCGTCGAGGTTGTGGGTCTTCGCCTGGACCGTCGGCTCCAACCCCAGGACTTGAAGGGCCTTCGTGGTCTCGGGCCCGATGCTCGCCGTGCGCATCGTGGGGAACTTCCGCAACAGCGCGGGCAGGTCGAACCGCCGATGGAAGTTCTCAACGGTGGAACTGCTCGTGAACGTGATCCAGTCGGCCCCCTCCTCCAGCAGCATCTCACCGGCGCTGCCTTCGATGGGTTCCGGAACGGTCTTGTAGCACGCGACGTCGTCCACGATCCCCCCCAGTTCCTCCAGGGCCTTTGGCAGGTCCGGGTTGGCCACCTCGGCCCTCAAAAGGAGGAACCTCAGGTTCTCGACGGTTTCATGCTCCTGGATCGCCTTCACGATCGCCGCCGCCACGTAACGCTCCGGCATCACGTCCACATTCAACTGCCGTTCCTTGACCTTGGCCGCCGTCGCCGGACCCACCGCGGCGATCCGCACGTTGCCGATGGCCCGCATGTCCGGGAACGCCTTGGAAAAGGTGTCAAAGAAGGCCGTGACGCCGTTCGGACTCGTGAACACCAGCCAGTCGTACTCCCCGATTCCGATCACCGCCTCGAGCAACGGTTGGATGGGATCCGGGGGTTCGATCCGGATGGTGGGCACCTCGAGCACTTCGCCCCCCAACTCCGCGAACCGTCCGGACAATTCACCCGCCTGCTCACGGGTCCGCGTGACAGCGATGCGTTGCCCCGCCAGCGGCCGCCGACTCCACCAGTCGAGTTGATCGCGCAGGCGGACCACTTCGCCGACGACGATGACCGAGGGCGCGGCGAATCCCTTGCGGGCCACCACAGCGGCCACCTTGTCCAACTCGGAAACCAGCGTCTCCTGACGGGCGGTTGTTCCCCACCGGACCAGGGCCACCGGCGTGGTCGGTGCCAACCCACCGGCCAACAGTCCGGCCGTGATGCTCGACAGGTGTTCCACACCCATGAGGATCACCTTCGTCCCCGGCACGCGTGCGATCGCCCCCCAGTCCACCGCCGTTTCCGGCTTTTCCGGGTCCTCGTGGCCTGTAATCACCTGAAAGGCCGAGCAGTGATCCCGGTGGGTCAATGGGATCCCGGCGTAAGCAGGGGCAGCGACCACCGACGAAACACCGGGAACCACCTCGAAGGGCACTTCGGCCTCGGCCAGGACCTGGGCTTCTTCACCGCCTCGTCCGAACACGTAGGGATCCCCGCCCTTCAGACGGACGACCCGCTTGCCCGCCCGGGCCTTCTCCACCAGCAACCGGTTCAAATCTGCCTGCGGAATGGCATGCTCGCGGGAACGTTTCCCGGCGTAGATCCGCTCAGCCGTGGTTGGAATCCGGGCAAGCACCCCAGCACTCACGAGGGCGTCGTAGACGACGACCTCGGCCCGGGAAAGGAGTTCCGACGCACGGACGGTGAGCAGGCCGGGATCCCCGGGCCCGGCACCGACCAGATAAACAATGCCATTTGCAGTACGAGACACGGCGGACATTCTGGAGGAGCCATCGCGAAAGCCCAAATGGGAATTGTGCTCGCACGAACCGGGTGCTTGTTTGCCACGGGCTGACCGATACAGTTACCCGTCTAGGCATGTCGTTGGAACGTAAACCTCTCAAGATGGTCGCCTGCCCGCACTGCGGGTCGAAAACCTTCATTCCCGGAGATTTGGCACCGCTCCAGGGCGCCACGTGCTCGAAGTGCAATGGGTCGATCATGATGCCCATGATGCTCCGTCAGTTCGAACTGCGCTCGGAGATCGCATCCGGTGGCATGGGCACCGTCTACCGCGCCTGGGACACCACCCTCGGACGCGAGGTTGCCGTGAAGCTGATGAAGCAGGAGATCGCCAGTGACGAGGAGGCGGTGGTCTCCTTCGCCCGCGAGGCCCGCGCCTGCGCCCAGCTCAACCACACAAACATCATCCACATCTACACGTTCGATGAACACGAGGGCGCCAAGTACCTCGCCATGGAACTGGCCGACGCCGGTTCGCTCGACTCCCGCATCGAACAGCTCCAACGGGTCCCGGAACTCGACATCCTCGACACCGGCGTGAAGGTCGCCTCCGCCCTCGCCACCGCCCTCAAGCACGGGCTTCTCCACCTCGACATCAAGCCCGGCAACATCCTCTTCAACTCCGACGGCGAGCCCAAGCTCGTCGACTTCGGTCTCGCCCGGAAGGCGGACGCCGACACCGACGCCTACGCGCCGATCTTCGGCACGCCTTACTACATCGCCCCGGAACGCCTTCGGCAGGAGGGCGACACGTTCCTGTGCGACATGTACTCGTTGGCCGGCACGCTCTACCACGCCCTGACCGGCCATGTTCCCTTCGAGGCACCGACGGTGGACGAGGTCGTCGCCGCCCATCTGCAGACTCCCCTGCGCCCGCCGCACACGGTCGTCGCGGACATCACGCTTCCCACCAGCGAAGCCCTCTGCAAGGCGATGGCGAAGGAACCCCGCGAACGATTCGCCTCCTACGACGAGTTCATCATGGCGCTGACCGCCGCGAGGTCCCAACTGCTGATCCGGCAATTCGCCCCGCAGGCCGCCGCTGAGGAAGAATCCGCCTCGCGCGCGACCGGCGGCAAGAGTTGGTGGCGCCGCTGAGGGAGCGGCGAGGCCCCTAGGCCAGGATCTCCCGGACCACCCGTCCCGCGACGTCGGTCAGCCGAAAGTCCCGTCCGGCGTGGCGATAGGTCAACCGTTCGTGATCGAGTCCCAGCAGTGCCAGCATCGTGGCATGCAGGTCGTGGACGTGGACCTTGTCCGTCACGCCGTAGAACCCGTACTCGTCCGTCGCTCCGTAACTGAATCCCGCCTTCACGCCGCCTCCCGCCATCCAGACCGTGAAGGCATGCGGATGATGATCCCGACCGTCCTTGCCCTGGAGCGTTGGGGTCCGACCGAACTCGCCCCCCCACAGCACCAGCGTTTCATCCAGCAGGCCCCGGGCCTTGAGGTCGCGCAGGAGTCCGGCAATCGGCCGGTCCACCTCGCCCGCCAGACGGGCATGCTCCTTGGTCAAATCATCGTGCTGATCCCAGTACCCATGCGTGATCTGCACGAAACGGACACCCCGTTCGCTGAAGCGCCGCGCCAGCAGGCACTGCCGGGCGAAGGACGCCGTCTTCGGATCATCCAGGCCGTAGAGCTTGCGCGTGGCTTCGGTCTCACCCGTCAGGGCGAGGATGTCCGGCGCCTCCGTCTGCATCCGGAACGCCAGTTCGAAGGACTCGATCCGCGCCTCGAGGGATGACTCCGCCCCGACGCGGCCCAGGTGCTCGCGCTGGAGATCTCCGAGCAGGTCCAACTGCGCCCGTTGGACCGCCGGATCCCACACACCGCCCAGGTGCGCGATCGTCGCCTTGTCGACGGGTGTGCCTCCGCCGCCGATCCGTGTTCCCTGGTGCGAAGCGGGCAGGAATGCGCTCGCCCAATTTCCCACGCCGCCGTGACCCAGTGTCGGGTTGATCGTGATGAAGGAAGGCAGGTTCGCGTTCTCGGTTCCCAGTCCGTACGAGATCCATGCTCCCATCGACGGCCGCACCGAGACGTCGGAACCCGTGTGGAGCTTCAGCAGGGCGCCGCCATGCGCCTCATTCGTCCCGTGGACCGCCTTCAGGAAACACAGGTCGTCCGCGCACGCACCCGTTAGCGGGAACAGGTCGCTCACCATCGCGCCGCATTGCCCATACGGGCGGAAATCCCACGGCGACCGACGCAGGTTCCCGGTTTGGGCGAACTGCACCCGGGGTTTCGCAAAAGGCAAAGGCTTCCCCGAGTCCCGCTCGAGCATCGGCTTGTGATCGAACGTGTCCACGTGCGACGGCCCGCCGTGCATGAAGACGAAGATCACGCGCTTGGCGCGCGGGGCGAAATGCGGCGTCCGGGCAGCGATCGGTGATGCCACACCGGCCTCCGCCTTTCCGAGCAGCGAGGCCAACGCCATGCCACCGAATCCAAGACCCAGACGCTGCAGCGCCGCACGCCGGGTGATCTCGCGGGTTGCCTCCTTCATGACCACAGGATCGATTGGAACCGTTCTCATTCGCGGTGGGTGAATTCGTTCGAGCAAAGCAGCGCGTGGGCGAGCACGGTCCAGCGCTGCACCTCGGACAGGCCCGCCAGCCTGGCATCCGAGAGCAACTCGCCCGCGCGCTTCGTCTCCGCCGCACCGGGCCCTCGACCGAGGACCCGACGATACAGCGCCCGGAGGCGACTCGCCTCGGGTTCTCCCTTCACCGTCTGCACCAGTCGATCCGCGGCGTCCCGGACCAGCGGCGCGTTCAACAGGTACAGGGCCTGGGGACTCACCACGGTGCTCGATCGCCGGGCCACCGCCACGCTCGAGTTGGCACCGTCAAAGGCCGTGAACAGGTCGTACCCCCGGTCCCGCACCACGGGCAGGTACAACGCCCTCCGAACCGAGCCGAAGGGAGTCTCATCCCCCGGAACGTATTCGTCGTTCTGCCAGTCCACCACCGTTCCGCCCACCGTGCGGTCCAGTCGCCCGGCCACATCGAGGATCGCATCCCGCAACATCTCCGCCTCCAACCGCTGCACGGGATACCGATGCAGCCATCGGTTGTCCGGGTCCTTCCCGGCCGCGTCTGCGCGGATCACGGACGATTGGCCGTACGCCCGCGAGAGCACGATCTGACGGTGCAGCCACTTCAGGCTCCAACCGGACCGGACAAATTCCCCGGCCAGCCAGTCCAGCAATTCGGGATGTGTGGGCAGTTCCCCGCGGAGGCCGAAGTTATCCGGCGTCCGCACCAATCCTTCACCGAAGTGTGCCTGCCAGACGCGATTCACCACCACGCGGGGTGTCAGCGGATTGCCGGGATGGGTCAGCCAGAGCGCCAACTCCATCCGGCCACTGGCCGACGTTGCTGGCGGCGGCACGGGAATGGATCCCAGCAGCGTCGGAAATCCCCGTGGCACCGGCTCTTTGCCGGGATTCAGGTGGCTTCCCCGACCGAGGACCGGAAGGTTCGTCGATGAGGCTTCGGAGACCGCGAGGGTCTTGGGCAGCGGCGCCGGAGTGATTGCCTTCAACCGTTCGACCTCCGCCTTCAACGCCGGTATCCGGTTGGTCACGGTAGGATCCGCCGGCGGCTTGCCATCCTTTCCCTTCGTCTGCTTCTCCGCCTTCTCCAGACGGTTCATGGCCTCACGGAACTGCACGGCATGGGCCGCCACCCGTTCCACCTCCGGTTCCGGCGCCAAGGGGCGCTCATTGAACTTCGATACGAACGCCAGATTCTCCATCGTGCGCGTGCTGGCGAAGATCCCGGCCATCGCGTAGTAGTCGCGCTGGGGCACCGGATCGAACTTGTGGTCGTGGCAACGCGCGCAACCCAGCGTCAGCCCCAGAAACGCCCTCCCGACCGTGTCGATCTGCTCGTCGATGATGTCGAGCACGAGCTTGGGCTTGTCCTGCTCCGCGAGGAGTTTCGGTCCCAGCACCAGGAAGCCGGTGGCCGTGCACGCCTCAAAACGCGCGCCTCCCGGAGGGAGGTGTGTCCCAAATAAGTCACCCGCGATCTGTTCCCGGGCGAACTGGTCGAAGGGCATGTCCGCGTTGAGCGACGCGACAACCCAGTCGCGGTAACGCCAGGCGTTGCCCATCACCTTGTTCTCGTCCTGCCCGTTGGTGTCGGCGTACCGCGCGACATCCAGCCACCATCGCCCCCACCGCTCACCATAGGCGGGACTGGCCAGCAACCGTTCCATCCACTGTTCCCGGGCATCCGGACGATCATCCGACTCGAAAGCCGCAATGTCTTCCGCCGTCGCCGGCAAACCCGTCAGGTCCTGCGTTACCCGGCGCAGCCATGTCCGTCGATCGGTCGGACCGCTGAAGTCGAGTCCCTCCTTGCGAAGCCGCTCGCGCAAGAAGCGGTCGAGTGCTCCCGTCTCAGGCTCTCCCTCCGGGATCGCCGGCCGTGCCAAAGGCAGGAACGCCCAGTGTTGGCGTGTACGACTGGGATCGACGTTGGCCGCAGACTTGGCCGCGGTTGCCGTGCCGGGTTCCGGTCTGGGATCCGGCAATCCCCGTCGCACCCACTCCTCCAGGTCCCGCACGATGCCCGGAGCCAACCGGTGGCGCGGCGGCATCCGTAGATCCGGATCCCCATAACGCACCGCGCGAATCAGGGGACTCGCCTCGGGATCCCCGGGAACCGCGCTGGTACCGGAGTCCCCACCCGCGAGGATGGTTCCCCGGGAATCCATCCGGAGTCCGCCCTTGGTCTTGCCATCCAGATGACATTCGCCGCAGTGCTCCACCAGGACCGGTCGGATGCGGGATTCGAAGAACTCGAGGTCGCGGGCATCGGCCGACTCCATCCGTTCGCCCCCGCACGACAGCAAGGCCGCCAGCGCCAGAGCGCCGACCACGAAGCGTTTCGGAGGTGCCTTCATCCAGCGGAGGGTGCCACAGGGCATTGGCCCGCTGGAATCCCTCAACCAACAAAAACGGCCCCGTGATTTCACGGGGCCGTCTCGTTCACCCCATCCGACTACCCGGGATCGGGTGGCTGGGGAAGTCCGTTGGACGTGTCGGCGATGCCGGGGTCGATCGAGGACCGGTTCCGCCGAGGGTGTCCGGTGGGTTCAAGCTGGGGCGATCTCGCCACTCCAGAGGCGCTTCCCGTCCCGATTCCAATGCGTCACCCGACATACGCGGCTGGAGGGCTCAATATCCACCGTTCCGAAGAACTGCTCTGACGACCACGGACCACTCGTCGCCGCCCCAGGCTGGCGGCTCGTGAACTTCAATTCCGGCCCAAAGGTCGGATCAAACGGCGTCGGCCCGAACGTCCCCGCATGAAGCGGTCCGCTCACGAATTCCCAGAACGGATCAAACTCCGTGAAGCTCGCCCTCGCCGGATTGTAATAGTGGGACGCGCAGTAATGGACGTCCGCCGTCAGCCAGACCACGTTGCGAACCCCAGCCGACTTCAACCGCTTCAACAGCGCGGCCATCTCCAACTCCCGTCCCAGCGGCGGCCCATCACCATTCGCCCCGTTTTCGAATCCCAGGGTGTCCCGTACCAACAACCCGATCGGCATGTCGCAGCACACGAACTTCCACGCCGCCTTGCTGGCCACCAGCGACTCCGCCAGCCACGCCAACTGCGAAGCGCCCATCAGGTCCGTCTCCCTGCTGGCCACAGTCTGTCGGTTGGGACCGTTCGGCCCGCGATGGCTCCGCAGGTCGAGAAAGAAGAGGTCACACAACGGCCCGCGCGAAACCTTCCGGTAGATCCGTCGATCGGGATGTTCCGAAATCGGATGATACTCGAAGAATGCCTGCTTCGAACGGGCCGCCAGAATATCGACGTTGCGCTCCCGGTATAATCCGCCCGGCGGCAATTGCTGGCCCGGCCACCAATTGTTCAACACCTCGTGATCGTCCCATTGCACCAGCATCGGAACCTCCGCCAGCAACCGCCGCACATTCTCATCCAGATAGGAGTACCGGTAGTTGCCCCGGAACTCCGCCAGCGTCTCCGCCACCTTCGACTTTTCCTCGGTGACGAGGTTCTGCCACACCGTCCCGTCCGGCAGGTTCACCCGCGGCGCCATCGAGTTGTCCGCATAGATCGTATCCCCGCTGTGCACGAAGAACTGCGGTTCCGCGCGCCGGATGGCCTCATACGTCTTCATCCCACCCCGGTTCACGTCGATGCCCCACCCCTGACCACAGGTATCCCCGGACCACGCAAACCGCACCGGGGCCATCGTCGTCGAGGGCGTCACCAGCGACCCCGTCGCGGTGTCCCCAGCGACTCCCTGCCGATCTTCGAACCGAACCCGATAAAAGACCTTCTGCCCGGACGGCAAACCCTCCAGGCGCAACTTGCCCGTGAAGTCCGCTTCCGCTCCCGTCACAGGCCCCAACTGCCGCCGAAGGTTGCCAAACGATTCCTTCGTATCCCACTCGACCACCATCCTCGCGGCCCGGTCCGTCCGACTCCAGATCACGGCCGAATCCGTCGTCACATCCCCGCTGGCAATGCCGTTGGGAATTCCCGGCCTGCCCCCGGTCGTCACCGCCGGTCCCTGAGCCTGCATCCCTCGCAACCCAACACCGAGGATGCCCGCGATGCCCGACAGCGTCGCGCGTTGACCAAACGTCCGGCGTGTCATCCGTGATTGCATCGGACCACCCTTCTACAACGACTTCGGTTCGCCAGCCTTTTTTCGGCCTTGGACGCCAGCGACGGGTGCCGGTGAAGCAGCCCAGCTTCGGCTCGACGGAGTCTCGCCCCACCCCTCCAAAAGCCATCGGTGATGGGGCGAGTGTCGTCACGAGCCGTGGCGGTAGCTCCAGGAACCGAGCCCGACAGTTCCTGGCCCCACACGCCCGCCTGCCTGCCTGCCCCCCTGAGGACTTGAACCCGCATGGGAACGCGTATCTCCTGCAGTCATGCGCCGCAACCCTTCCGCAACGGCCTTGGCCAACCTCGCTCTCCTTCTCTGGGGAGCCCTCGCCTGTGGGCACTCCCTCGCCAACGAAGCCACCCTCACCCTCACCAGCCTCTCCCTGAAGGTGCCTCCCGCCCGTCTGAACACTGTCGGAGGTCAATACCGCCTCAGCTTCTCCACCACCGACGACAACAGCATCAACAGCGAACTGTTCCAGAGCGGCGGGACGGTCCAGTACCAGACCGATGCCATCATCGATTACCCCGGCTCCGAAGCCCTGGGCGCCCTCATCGGCCTGCTCACGCTCCAGACACCTTTGGGCGGCGACACCGACGTCAACGGCGTCACCGACTTCCTCGAGGTCCAGCGGGCCGTGCCCACCACGACCACCACCGGCGAGATCGAGATCGACGACGGGATCGACTTCAGTCGCGGCACGGTTTCCGCCACCTGGCAACGGGCCGCCAACTCCACCACCGGCACGGTCCAGTTCAAGGTCAGCCTCCCCGACTTCGGACTCCAGAACCTGACCTTTGACCACACTTTCGAGATCTTCCAGTACCGGGGCGTCCTCACCTACAGCCGCAACGGCACGAACGTAACGGCCGCCGTCAATCTGCCCCGCGTGGGCGCCACCGGGAGCTTCGTGGGCAATCTCCCGGTGACCCGGGTATCGAACGTTGAATTGAATCGGGCTCCCGTCTCCTGGTCTGGCCCCGGCGGGCAAACCTTTGATGTCCTCGGTACCGAGGATGTCGAGGGCGTTCCCTTCCCGATCACCCATGTCATCGGACGATTCTATGGTGGCTTGGTGCTCCTTGCCGACGGCGATCCCACTACGCCGTTCCCGGATGAGTACGACTACTTCGACCTGCTGATCGAAGACCTCAATGACTCGAATGGCAACGGACTCCCCGACCTGACCGACGACTTGTTCCCAGCCCCGACCCGACCCACGCTCGCCGCCTCGATCACCACCGGCGTCGTCCAGATCCAGGTCCATGGCACGTCTGGTACCCGATACGTCGTCGAGTCTACCCCAACGTTTCCCGCGACCACCTGGAGTTCCGTCGGCGAGATCGTTCTGGATGCCGCCGGCAAGGGCTCCCTGAACGCCGGCGACGCCAGCGGCACCGCCCGCCTCTTCCGCACCCGAACGCCGTGACCTGAAACTTGAAACTTCCCCCACCATTGCCCCTCCGGCCCCCGCTTGGTACCATCGCGCCTTCATGGGCAAACGGTTCTACCTGACCACGGCGATTTTCTACACGAACGGCGCAGCACACCTCGGGCACGCCTATGAGATGGTGCTGGCCGACGTCATCGCCCGCGCCCACCGCAGCTTTGGTGACGAGGTCTTCTTCCTGACCGGTCTCGATGAACACGGTCAGAAGGTCCAGCAGACCGCCGCTGCCGACGGCCAGGATCCACAGAACTACTGCGACGGTCTTGCCGTCCAGTGGGAAGCACTCGCCCGCCAACTCGGCCTGACCAACGACGACTTCATCCGCACCACGCAACCGCGTCACAAGGAAGTCGTCTCCGCTGTCCTCTCCAAGCTCCATGCCCAGGGCGACATCTACAAGCAGGGCTACGAAGGCTGGTACTCGGTCCGCGAGGAAACCTTCCTCACCGAGAAGGACCGCAACCCGGACGGCACCTGGGACGCGAAGTGGGGCCAGGTCGTGCCTCTGCTCGAGGAGAACTGGTACTTCCGCATGGCGAAGCACCAGGACTGGCTCATCGCCCACATCGAGGCCAACCCGTCCTTCGTCTCCCCCACCATCCGACGCAACGAGATCCTTGGCTTCCTCCGATCCGAGAAGCTCGAAGACCTCTGCATCTCGCGTCCCGCCAGCCGGCTGAGCTGGGGCATCCCCCTGCCCTTCGCGCCCGAATGGGTGACCTACGTCTGGTTCGACGCCCTCACGAATTACTACTCGGTCCCCGTCTCCCTCGGCGACCGCGCCGCCGCCGCTCCGCTCGGGGAATGGTACGCGCCGCGACCTGTGGACGGACCCGAACTCTGGCCGGCCGACGTCCACGTCATCGGCAAGGACATCGTCAAGTTCCACGCCGTTTACTGGCCCATCATGCTCCATGCCGCCGGCATCCCGCTCCCGAAGCAGGTGCTCACCCACGGCTGGTGGCAGAAGGACGGCCAGAAGCTCTCCAAGACCACCGGCAACGTCGTCGACCCCGTCGCCGTCATCAACGAGTGGGGACTCGACGCCTTCCGCTACTACGTCATCCGCGAACTCGCCATCGGACCCGACGGCAACTGGACCGACGACAGCTTCCGGGCGCGGTACAATGCCGAACTCGCCAACGGCCTCGGCAACCTCCTCAACCGCGCGGTCAACATGCTCAACAAGTACCGCACGGGCATCGTCCCCGCGGTCGCCACCGATCTCCAGGCCGACGCCGAACAGTCCGTCGCCAAGGCCGCCGCCCACCTGCGCGCGCACGAACTCCAGGCCGCCCTCGTCGCCACCTGGGAACTCGTCAATCGCGCGAATCTCTACGTCGAGCAGACGCAGCCCTTCCGCATGGCCAAGGATCCCGCCCAGGCCGCCCAGCTCGACGCCGTCCTCTACAACCTCGTCGAGTCCTGCCGCATCCTGGCCGTGATGCTCGCGCCGTTCCTGCCCGATACGGCCCGACGCATCTACCAGCAGCTCCGCATCGACGCTTCCCCCGCCGACTGGTCCCAGACCCGCTGGGGCGTCCTCCAGCCCGGCCACCAGGTCGGCGCCCCCGAACCCCTCTTCCCCCGACGCGACCTCGTGCCGAAGGAAGGGAAGAAGTAGGCGCAACTTCCTCGTTGCCCTCGGTCCCCTTCACGCAGCAAGGTTGAGGTGGGATAATCCTACCATGCTCGTCACTTTGGATTCCAAGCGTCGGCTGACCGTTCCAGTGGCATTGGCGCCCACTTCGCCAGGGGACTACTTCGATGCGCAGTTCGATTCCGAAGAAGACACCCTGGTCTTCCGCCGCATCGCCCCGAAGTCCGATTGGCTCAGAATTCTCAAGGAATGCCCGGTTGACATGGAGGACCTTCCGCAGCGTCGACGTCAACCCTCCATCCGACGCACGCTGTGAGCTGGCTTCTCGACACCGACGTGCTTTGCCAACCAGCGAAGCGGAACGGCAACCCGCGCGTGATCGCGTGGTTGGAGCGGGAGAAGGACCGCTGCTACACCAGCGCCATCGTCATTGCCCAACTCGCCTATTGGGTGCGGAGCAAGGAAGGTCGCCAGCGCGAGATGTTGCAGGCTTGGCTGACGCGATTGATCGACGCCATGCAGGGCCGGATCCATGGCTTCAATGTGTCCGTGGCCCACGTCTGGGCGGAGCAGGAGCACTTGCTGGAAGAGGCAGGCCAGAGAATGCCGGTCGAAGACGGATACATCGCCGCGACCGCCCGTCGGCACGGCCTGACCATCGTCACCGGCAATGACAAGGACTTCCGTCGCCGGGGACTGAAGTTGTTCAACCCTTTCACGGAAGACGACCCCGTCCCGTAGCCTGCCACTTCGAACGTCTGTTCGGCATCGCCGCTCACCCGACTGGCGGCGGACCAAGACGGAGCCCGCGGAGAGACGGGGGGAGGGACATTTCGACCCAGCAAAGCTCCACCAAACGGTGACTGGCCGGCTTGCCTTCCAAAGGTGCATTCTCCGCGTCTCCGCGTGAACCGGTCCCCGCTCTTAACCGCATGACCAGCACTTACGCCGGTCGATCCAGGAACCCGTGCTCGCGCAGCAGCGAAGCAAAGTGCTCCAACGCTGGTCCGGCTTCCTGGAACGTCGCAGCCCCGGGCACATTGCGGGCAGATTCGCGACAAACGATACGGATCTCAGCGGCTGTCTCATTGGGTAGAGGTCGAACCTCGATATGCCGATCCGCCCGTCGATATGCTGAATTCCGAAAGACCAGCACACTCCCAACGGAACCGACCGTGATGAGGAAACCAAACCGCGCGTCTTCCCGGGCCAACTTTGCAAACTCAAGCATCACCTCGCTCCAGGCGGAAGCCCGGTGAAGATGCTCAGCCCTTCGCACCGCGATCTGGGCATCGGAGCCATGCCCGGCTGGCGAAGCCTCCAATGCCCGCTGGTGTTCCCCTCGATCCGGGCGATAGGCTTCTGGCGCCTTCCCCATCCAGAATCTGCGCATGACAGCGAAGCTCACCCTCTCTCCCGGCGCCTCGCGCCGGTGGAACCGCCTGTGCCCGGTGGGACTTCTGCTCGCAGCCCTCGCCTCCGCCTGCGCTCCCCTCATGCGCGCGGCCGAAGCCCCAGTCGCCCACTGGGCGTTCCAACCCATCCGGAATCCGCCACTGCCGTCGGTCACCAACGCCGCGTGGTGCCAGACCACCATTGATCGCTTCGTCCTTTCCCATCTCGAAGCCCAAGCCCTTCAGCCGGGACCTGCCGCCGGGCGGCGGTCCTGGGTCCGCCGGGCAACCTTTGACCTGACCGGCCTTCCTCCTTCCCCAGAGGCTATCGATGCCTTCATCGCCGATGACGCGCCAGACGCCACAGCGCGTCTCGTCGATCGTTTGCTGGATTCACCGCGCTATGGCGAACACTGGGGACGCCACTGGCTGGACATCGTCCGGTACGCGGACACCGCCGGGGAAACGGCCGACTATCCGGTGCCCGTCGCGTGGCGCTACCGGAACTATGTCATCGATGCCTTCAATTCGGACAAGCCGTATGACCAGTTCCTGAGGGAACAGATCGCCGGCGATATCCTTGCCCGCTCCGGCCCTTCGAACCGTTACGCCGAGCAGGTGACGGCCACGGGTTACCTGGCGATCTCCAGGCGCTTCGGCTTCGACTCCGAGAACTATCATCATCTCACCCTTCAGGACACGATCGACAACGTCGGCCAGAACGTTCTGGGCCTGACGCTCGGCTGCGCACGGTGCCACAATCACAAGTACGACCCGGTCTCCATCGCGGACTACTACGCCCTCTACGGGATCTTTGAGAGCACGCGGTATCCTTTCCCCGGATCCGAACAGAAGCAGCGCACCCGCTCGATGGCGCCGCTCGTGCCACCCGCCGAATCGCAAGTTCGCTGGGCGGAGTTCGAGCAGCGCGTCGCCACCCTGACGGCACAAGTGGAACGGAATCGCCTCTCGGCGCCCTCCGCCCTGCTCCGGTCGGTGGATGACCTCGACGGGGACTTCGAACTGCAAGCCCCGGCCGCCGGCGGCAGCAAGGGCGTCCTCGTCCCTCCCTGGGTCTACGAGGGCCCGATCGCCATCACAACCGATGCCCAGAGTCCGTTCCGGAACCTCCACCCTTCCGGGCGCGTCGGTGCGAGCATTCCACCCGGGACCAACGGTCATTTCATCACCCAGGCGCTGCATCCATCCAGGACCGCCGCTTCGACCCGACTTCTCCACTTCAATCTGGATTTCCGCATCTCGGGCGCCCAGCCAGCCGCGACAGGAGAACATCGCATCTCCCTCGGCTCCGCTTCGGACGTGAACCCAGCGGAAATCCTGATTACGGAGACCGAGGTCCACCTGAAGTCCGGCTCTGGCACGCGCCGCCTCCGATCGATCAAGGCAGGCGAGTGGCAGAACCTGCAGCTCATCTGGAATCTGGCCGAACGTTCGCTCACCGGAACCCTGGGTTCCCCCGGCGATCTCACCCCGATCGCGGTCGCTCAACTCAACCCGGCCTGGGACGGCGTGATCGACCACGTCCGTTTCGACTCCCCGGACCCGCGCGGCACGGCCCTGCCCGGAATTGCCTTCGACAACCTCGCCGTTCAGGAATCTCCGATTGCCCCGGTCTCGACGGTTCCGCCAGGTCCCGTCGGGGTCGCAGGACAGGACTTGGCTGCCCTCGACGCGGCATTGCTGGCTGTGACCGGCATCGACGGGGATTTCGAACTCCAGTCGGACAATACTCCGCCCGCAACTCCCTGGGGGCCCGGGCCGAATAGTGTCGTGAAGATCCAGGCCGTGTCCCAGAGCCCGTTCCAGAATGTGTTCACCGGAGGCACGCTGGGCATCCATCTGCCCAACAGCGGCGCCTATAATGGTTTTGGTCAGACCCTCTCGAACGTGTGGAAGGCTGCCAAAACCCAACGGCTGTTTGTCAGCTTCGACTTCCGTTGCGCCAATGCCGATGCCGGCGGCGATGGCACCTGGCGGTATTATCTGGGCCATGGCCCCGGAAACTCCGCTGCCGTCGAAGTGGCCATGAACGGGGCCAGCTTCTTTCGCCGGAGCGGCGACGTTCGCGAGGTCGTCCAAGCCCTGAAACTCGGTGAGTGGTATCAGGTCCAACTCGCGCTCGATCTCACCCAGCGCCGCTACACCGGAACCCTCACGCCGTTTTCAACCCGGAAGCCTGTTCCTTTCGAAGGCGCCTTCGCCAACGGCTGGGATGGCTCGATCGACTACACCTTCATCGATTCCTACGGGCATCTCCCCGGCGTGAAACCCGCGCTCGATGCCGACCACTTCGCCATCGGCGAGACCCCCGTCCCTCCGTCGGACGCCTCCGTCGCGGGCACCCCTGCCGTCGATCCCGCTCCACGCCGTCGACGGATCCATGAACTGCGCGAAGAACGGGCCCGGATCACCGCCGAGGCCGACCGGGCAAAACAGGAACTCGCACAACTGCTGGCCGAAGGCCCCGTTCCCTTCGCCTATGCCGTGTCGGAAGGAACCCCGCGGGACACACGCATCCAACTCCGGGGCGAACCCGAGAAGCCGGGCGATATCGTTGCCCGCGGATTCCTCCCGGTCATCGGCGGGAAACCCCTGCCTTCTGCAACCCGCGGCAGCGGCCGTCTCGAACTCGCTGAATGGCTGACCAGTCCGCGCAATCCGCTGACGGCCCGCGTCCTCGTGAACCGGATCTGGCAATACCACTTCGGCGAAGGTCTCGTCCGGACCCCGAACGATTTCGGCGTGCGCGGCCAACCCCCGACCCACCCAGAACTGCTCGATCACCTCGCGACGCGCTTCATGGAGTCTGGTTGGTCCATCAAGGCCATGCACCGCCTCATCCTGAACAGTGCGGCCTACCAACTCCGCAGCCGTTACTCCCCGAGCCTGCCCAGCCCCACGCCCCTCTCGCCCATCGAGGACTGCCCCATCCAGCCCGGATCCTCTTCGAGCCTCGCCTCCTCCCTCACCGTGACGGCCGGATCCGCAACCGAATCCCACCCGCGTCGTCGCCTGACGGCCGAAGAGATCCGCGACAGCCTGCTGCTGGTCAGCGGCGCGCTGGACCTCTCTGCCGCGGAGGGCCACGCCTTCCCATCACCCACTTCCTGGGGTTACACGCAGCACGGCCCGTACAGCGGGGTCTACGATCACAACCGTCGCAGTGTCTATCTCATGACCCAGCGCATCAAGCGGCACCCCTTCCTCGCCCTGTTCGACGGAGCAGATCCGAACACCAGCACCGCCGGACGCCGCACGACCACGGTTCCCACCCAAGCCCTGTTTTTCCTGAACGATCCATTCGTCCACGCCAGCGCCCAACGCTTCGCCTCGCGGGTGTCGGCGCTCGCAACCGACGAAACCAGCCGGATCCAGGCCGCCTGGCGCCTCGTGTTCGGCCGACCTCCCACCGACGCCGAGATCGCCGATGCCTCGACCCTGTTGGCCCAGACCCGCACGGAACTCACCGCCTCGGGCAACGCGGATCCCCGGAATGCCGCCCTCGCCTCGCTCGCCCGCGTCCTCTTTTCCAGCAACGAATTCCTGACCGTGGATTGAGGTACGTCCTCCCCCCCTTCGTACTCGAACTCGTACTCAGCCCGCAGGGCGGTACTCGTACTCGACTCCAGCAACACCCTCTCCCGTCACTGGGCCCGAGTAGGAGTACGAGTACGAGTACCCTTCTTCCAACGCGTCTGCCGTGGTGTCGGTGTCGGAATCGAGAGGCGCTCAGGGTTCGATCCCGGTGGTGATGCCAACCCCGAACGCCCCCCCTTCGTACTCGAACTCGTACTCAGCCCGCAGGGCGGTACTCGTACTCGACTCCAGCAACACCCTCTCCCGTCACTGGGCCCGAGTAGGAGTACGAGTACGAGTACCCTTCTTCCAAC
>CAIMMI010000078.1 GCA_903842505.1 uncultured Verrucomicrobiota bacterium
CCGGCTTCGTCCGATGTTCAGAGTTCGGTCTCGCGGGCGACGACGTAGAGGGGGCGCCCCTGAACCTGCTGGTAGATGCGTCCGATGTATTCGCCGACGATCCCGATGCAGATCAGTTGGATCCCTCCGAAGAAGGCGACCAGCAGGGCGAGGGAAGCCCACCCGGGCGGGGGGGCCTGGCCACCCAGCTTCGTGACGATCACGTAGAGCCCATAGATCAAGGCGGAGGCGGCAGCGAGCAGGCCCAGCCAGGTGGCCAGGCGGAGAGGAAGGGTCGAGTATCCGAAGAACCCGGCGGCGGCGAGGCGGATGAGCTTGGCGAGGGTGTACTTCGTCTCGCCGGCATCGCGTTCGGGGCGGTCGTAGGGGACGCCCGTCTGGCGGAAGCCGACCCAGGTCCTGAGCCCCCGCACGAGGACATCCCGTTCGGGCATGGTGATGATCTGGTCGCGAACGGCGCGGGAGATCAGGCCGAAGTCACCGGCGTCGAGAGGGACCTCGACATCCGCGAAGCGGCGGAAGATCCGGTAGAACGAGCCGTAGGCGACCCGTTTCCAGAGGGATTCCTTCCGGTTCTGGCGGACCGCGTAGACGACTTCGAAGCCTTCCCGGAATTTTTCGAGGAAGGCGGGGAAGACGGAGGGCGGGTCCTGCAGGTCGGCGTCCAGGATGATGCTGGCGTCGCCGCGGCAGGCGCGGAGCCCGGCCATGACGGCGGGTTGGTGGCCGAAGTTGCGAGCGAGTTGGACGAGTCGGACGGTGCCGGGGAAGCTGCTGCGGTGGCGACGGATGGCCTGGTGGCTTCCGTCGGTGGACCCGTCATCGACGAGGATGAGTTCCCAATGGTAGCCGGGGATGCGGGCAAGTTCTTCCGAGAGGCGGAGGAAGAGTTTTGGGAGCACGGCCTCCTCGTTGAGGAAGGGGATGACCAGCGAGATGATGGGAGGCGTTGAGTGCATGGGTCACTGCGTGCATTCCCAGAGGTGCCATTGGTCGGATCGGGCGAGTTGCCGCCACCGGGGGCTCTTTTCCAGGGGGAAGGGGGTGGTGATGGGGAGGATGCAATAGCGGACGGAGAAGGCGTCAATCCAGTGCTGGGGGGCAGACGCGATCCTGGCCCATTCGGCTTGCAGTTGTTGGGTCTCCTCGGCGGTCTGCGTTGGGTTGAGGCTGGCGAGGTGGAACCAGACGCCGTACTCGGCGAAGGCGGAGGTGGTGACGTTGGTCTGGGTGAAGCCTCGGAGGTAGGCGTTGAGGGCGCGTCGTCGGGCCCACTGCTCATTATTGACGGAGGGGGAGAGGGCGACGGTGCCCGTGAGGGGGCGCAGAGCGTGGGAGATGACGGCCCAGTCGGAGACCTGAGTTTCGCCCGCGATCACTGCGTTGGTGGCGAGGGAGAGGTTGGGAGCGTCCTGGAGGAAGCGCTTCCAGGATTGGCGATTCGACTCCATGGCGGCCGTCTCGCGATTGTTGTTCGTAGCCCAGCTTCGGAGGATCCAGGCGCCCGACAAGTGCAGGGCGGTGATGGATACGATGGCTGCAGTCACCAGTCGGCCCTTGGGAGCCCAGCGTTCCCATGCGTCGGCGCCGGCATGGAAAAGCAGCACGATGCCCATGGGAGCAGCGACGAAGAGCCAATGGGCGGGCTGGATGTAGATGCCGGTGAAGAAGTGGAACTCGGTGTAGGCGAGGGCTGCTGCCCCGGCGAGCCAGACGGGGAGGAGCGTGCGCCGGACGAACCAGACGTATGCGGCTCCAAGGCCGTAGAGGACGAACAGCTTTCCGTGCATCCAGAAGACCGGGTTGGCGCGGTGGGTGAAGTACTCATTCCGTGTGAGCCACTCGTCTCCGTACTGGGCCTTGGTGAGGAAGTTCTGGAGCAGTGCCGGGCTGCCAATGATACCCCCGAGCACAAGGACGAGGAGGTAGGACTTCCAGCGGGGGCGATCCAGGATGGCCATGCCGACGAGGACTGCGGCGATGCAGGTCCAGAAGTAGAGGTAGCTCGCGATGCAGAAACCGAAGGACAGGGCAGCCCAGATGATGGCGCGTCGTCGGGAATCCTCTTGGAGACGGATGATCGTGAAGAGGGAAAGGCCGAGGGAAATGAAGCTGACGCCGGGCGAGATGATGCGGAACTGGCGCAGGGGCGAGCTCCATTGGTGAAGGTCCTGCGAGGTTGTCCCGCGCAGCACTTCGACCGTGGCGGCCAGGTGTCGGAGGATCGGGATGCCCTCCGTCATCTGGTGATCCCCCAGGAACAGGAGGGCGAGACAGGCGCCCAGCCAGAGCCGTCGGGTTCGTCGAAGCAGCAGGTAGCTGGCGATCGGCAGGGTCAGGCCTACCCAGACGCGGAGGAGGAAGGTGGTGCCCCAGGTTCCGCCGCCCACCAGTTTGCTGGCGAGGATTGCCGGAACGAACTGCAGCCAAGGATACATGGATGAACCATCGGAGGGCTGTGCTGGGTCACCGAGTTTCCAGGGATGCTGATGGTACGAGTGGGAGATGACCTGACCGTACGGAACCAGTTCATCCGTATCACAGACCCAGATTGGATCGCCGGTCTGGAACCAGCGCACTCCATAGGGCAACAGCGCCAGCACCAGCCCCATGACGATCAGGGCGACGAGGAAGATCGAGTCCTGACGACTCCAGGAGCCTGGGTGGGCCTGTCCTTTCTCGGTCGCGTCCTGGGTCATGGGGCGGGAATCGGCGGGCTAATCAATGCCGGAAGTGGCGATGGCCGGTGAAGACCATCGCGATGTTCCGTTCGTCAGCGGCGCGGATGACCTCGGCGTCGCGCATCGATCCGCCGGGTTGGATCGCGGCGGTGGCTCCGGCTTCAGCGGCGGCGATCAGGCCGTCGGGGAAGGGGAAGAAGGCATCGGAACAGACGACGCTGTCGCGAAGGCTGAGTCCGGCTTCACCGGCCTTCCAGACGGCGATGCGGCTGGAGTCGACGCGGCTCATCTGGCCGGCGCCGATGCCGAGGGTCTGTTGGTTGTTGGCGTACACGATGGCGTTGGACTTCACGTGCTTCACGACGTGCCAGCCGAAGAGGAGGGCTTCCAGTTCGGTCGCGGTGGGAGCGCGACGGGTGACGACCTTGAGGTCTGCGGCGGTGGTGGAGTGGAGATCGCGTTCCTGCCAGAGGAAGGACTCGGCCCCGACGGACCGGAGGTCGAAGGGAGACGCCTTGCCGGGGTGCTTCAGGACCTTGAGGAGGCGCAGGTTCTTCTTCTGCTGCAGGAGGGCGAGGGCGTCCGGGGTGAAGTCCGGCGCGACGATGACCTCGCTGAAGATTTCGGCGATGGCCTTGGCGCAGTTGAGGTCGAGGGCCTGGTTGACGGCGATGATGCCGCCGAAGGGGGCTTGGCGATCGGTGGCGTAGGCGCGGTCCCAGGCCTCGCGGAGGGAAGATCCGCGACCGACGCCGCACGGGTTGGTGTGCTTGAGGATGGCGAGGGTGGGATCGTTCGCGGGGAACTCCGCGATCAGGGCCGCGGCGGCCGTGAGATCGAGGATATTGTTGTAGGAAAGTTCCTTCCCGTGCAGTTGGGAGAAGTACTCGCCGAACTTGCCGTAGAGGGCGGCGCGCTGGTGCGGGTTTTCGCCGTAGCGGAGGGGTTGGACGAGGGGAGCGCCGACCGAAAGGACCGGGACGTGTTCAGTGGCGGGGGTGAACTCGCGGCTGAGATGGGCGGCGATCGCGGCGTCGTAGGCGGCGGTGCGGGCGTAGACCTTGGCCGCGAGCTTCTGGCGGAGTTCGAGGGTGGTATCGCCGGAAGTGCGGATCTGCTCCGCGACGAGGGTGTAGTCGGCGGGATCCACGATCACGGTGACGCTGCCGTGATTCTTGGCGGCGCTGCGGAGCATCGAAGGCCCGCCGATGTCGATGTTCTCGATCGCGTCGTGGAGGGTGACGCCGGGTTTCGCGACGGTGGCCTCGAAGGGGTAGAGGTTCACGACGACGAGGTCGATCGGGGCGATGCCGTGTTCGGCGACCGTGCGTTCGTGCTCGGCGTTTCCGCGCAGGTAAAGGAGACCGCCGTGGACGAGGGGATGGAGCGTCTTGACCCGGCCGTCGAGCATCTCGGGGAAGCCGGTGTGCTCGGAGATATCCTTCACGGGCAGGCCGGCATCGCGGATGGCCTTGGCCGTGCCTCCGGTCGAGAGGAGTTCGACTCCAGCCGCCATCAGCGTGCGGGCTAGGTCGACGAGACCGGTCTTGTCGGAAACGGAAAGAAGGGCGCGTTGAATCTTGGACATGGAACAGTGACTCAGAAACGTGGGAGGGGAGTTTGACCGCGTGGACGGGTGAAGGACAGGGGGATTTTGAGGGCGCTGGCTGGGTGGGCGTACCTTGACACTGCCTCCGAAACGGGTGGGGCGAGACTCCGTCGAGCCGTTGCAGAGTCCGAAGTTTTCAGTTTCAAGTTTTGAAGCGGGAGCCGGGCTTGAAACTTGAATCTTGAAACTCGGGACTCCCCAGCGGCTCGTGGGGACACTCGCCCCACCCCTCGCTGGGGGCAGGGCGCCGTGGTCAGGGGGCTCGCGGTTGTGGGCGCGGGGATCTGGCGTTTTGTTCCAGATGGCCGCGCATGGTGGCCTAGTTCTTCTTCGCCTCTTCCTTGGGCTTTGGAGCGGGCGGATTCGTCACGGCTGGCGGGGCATTGGTGGCAGCTCCGGCGGGGACGCCGAAATTGGCGGGGAGGCTGAGTTCGGTGCGGAGGCGGGCCTGGAACTCGGCGTTCACGCCGGAGGCGGGGTCGAGGAGACGCATGAGGACCTCGCGCTTGAGTTCTGCGAACGGACCGAGAGGCAGACGGACGACAGCGGATTTGTGGGTGGTACGCTGCTGGAAGTTCGAGTGGACCTTCTCGGCGAAGAGCATGAGACCCTGAGCCTGTTCGGCGTCGCCTCCGACGAGGTTGCCGTAGGCGGATTCGATGGAGCCCTCGACGATGGCCTTGATGCGGTCGCGGGAGGTTTCTCCGGCGTCCTCCTCGATGCGGGAGAGGGCGTAGTCCTCGAGGGTCCACTCGGGCTTGATGTTGGCGTTGGGCCCGTAGGTCTGTTTGCAGAACTCGAACCAGCGCCGGGCCTCGCGGAGGCGGTTGTACGTGTAAAGGAAGTAAACGGCATCCTTGAGGAAGTTGCGGTGGGCGCGGGCGAAGCTGTCGCGCATGCCTTCTTCCTCCTCGGCCTGGATCTGGTCGATGTAGGCCTTCGACGTGTTGTCGACCATGTCGAGGTTCGGGCCGAACTGGATCCGCTGGGTGTAGTTGTTGGTGATGAGGCGTCCGCGGTGGAAGGCCATCATCATCGGCTGAAAAATGTTTCGGCGGAGCATCCGGACGTCACCGGCGCCGCGTCCCTCGCGGAGTCCGCGCGTGGCCCAGTAGATGGCGTGGGTTTCGGGGAGGCGCCATTCGAGGGGACCGTAGGTGTCGTCGACCAGCTTCATCAGGGCTGGTTCGAGCTTGTACCGTTCAACGAGATTCTTGACGCGGGCGACGGCCTCCGGGGTCTTGGGGTTGAGGAGGGAATCGTAATCCGGGCGTCCACCGCCGATGGCTTCGTCCATGGCCTCCGCCCAATGAGCTTTGTAGGTGAGGTGGGCGTCGTCGAGGTTCGCGCCCATCTTGTGGTGGAAGTGGCGGGCGAGCTCGGAGTGGATGTCGATGGCGTGGGGATTGTACTTCAGGCCTTCGTCGCGGAGCAGTTCGATGCCGCGCTGGACCCAGAGCCAACGATCCTCGGGATCGGGGAACTTGACCGAGATGTTGTAGGACAGATTCCAGGCGAGGTGGACCCAGACGGCGGAGAAGTGCGGCTGGAGCTTGGTGATCCAGTCGGAGAGTTGGACGGCTTCGAAGTGCTTTCCTTCGTCCTGGAGTTCGGAGGAGCGGATCCAGAGGGCGTTGGCGATGATGCCGCGGAATCCGCCGAGTGCGACCGTGGTGAAGGCGAGGACGGGCGGGGCGTTGGAAAGGACGGTCGACTTCGTGAGGCCGAGTTGGTCGCGGTCGCGATTGAGCCGGACCTGGAAGAAATGGCCCGCAACCAGGGCGAGGACGGCGATGGCGATGAGGCCGGTCTTGCGGAGGTTCATGTGGGCAGGGCGATTTCGCGGCGGGTGAGGATGATCATCCCTGCGGCTCCGAGGGAGCCACCGGCGATGCCGACGACGACGATGAAGGCGCGGGCGAGATCCGACCAGGTGACGGACCGGCCGGTGGAAAGGGCGTCGACGGGTGAGAAGCTGGAGACCTGATTGAGGACCCAGTAGGCGCTTCCGTAGACGATGACGGACGCCTGGTTGAGGAGCGTGGGTTGGGTGATGGTCCCAGTCTCGGTGTTCACGCCGATGATGCCGCCTTGTTCCACGACCTGCTTGAGGGTGCCGGAAGAGAGTCCGACGACGAGCAAGGCGAGCGAGACGAAGGAGGCGACAGGGAACGAGAGGAACGACGCGGAGAACAGGCCGATGGCGGTAAGGAGACCGAGCCAGCAGACGATCACGCCGAGGCCGCGGGCGAAGTTCACGGCGAAGGGGGCTTCGGGCGTGAGGATCTGGATGCCGTCGGTGAGCGGGAGGACGACGGTGAGGCGACCGAGGTTGGCGTAGCGGATCACGAGCGAACCGTCGTCATTGATCTGGTCGGCGGAGATCGCGAACTCGCTGGGGACGTCGGGGCCGAAGTTGTTCACGAGTCGTTCCGGGGCGCGTTGGCGGGCCCCGCCAATTTCCCAGCCGTGATCGAACGAAGCGTCCATGCCCACGTACTCCGGGGTGAAGAACTTGACGCGGACGAAGATCGGCTTGCCCTTGAAACGTTCACGGGCGCCTGAGCCGAGTTGGAAGGTGTAGGGCAGCGGACGGAACTGGCCGGCGGGGACGGCCTGGAGGCGTCCTTCGAGTTGGGCGCGGACCTGCTTCTTCACGAAGAGCGGATCCATGGACGAGAGGGACGGATCGCGTCGGCGCTTCTCGAACTCGGCCTCGACGTCCGGGTCGATGTTCAGGATCGCGGCTGGGACGGTTTCGCGGGCGACGAGGATCTCGTTCTGGAGCTTGGCGAGTTGGGCTGGGGGCAGTTGCTGGGCGCGCGCGAGCAGGAGGCCGAAGACGATGGCCCCGGAGACGGCCACCATGCTGGCGTTGAGGACCATGATGCCAATCCATTTGCCGAGCCAGATCTGCCAGCGGGGAATGGGTTTGACGGTGACGAGGAAGAGGGACATGTCCTCGATGTCGCGGGCCAGGGTGCCGCAGGCGAGCCAGAGCGAGGAGAAGCCGAGGAGTCCCGTGATGGCGGTGAGGGTGTAGGCCAGGAGGATCTGGGAGAATCCGGTGGCGGTGCCGTCATGCTTGATGATGCCGGGAAGGATGAAGACCGCGGCGATGAGGAGGGCGAGAAGGACGACGACGAACCGGTACCGGATGGCGGCCTTCAGGGTGAGGATCGCCACGGCGAATACGGCGCGAAGGTTCTTCGGTGCGATGTCCGGGACGCCGGCGAGGTAACGGGCCCGCCATTCGGGAAGGGGTTGCCCACCGACCTGCGCCAGCATGGCGATGGCCGTGGCTCCATCCCGGGCCTGGATCGTGCAGACGTATCCGAAGCCGCGGCGTTCGGCGGAGAGCTCCCGGAAGTGGCGGGCGTAGAATCCGACGGCCAGGCCGAAGAGGGCGTTGATCCCGAGGTGGAGGGTCCAGGGGACCTGATTCACGTAGAGGACACCGGCGAGGATCGATTGGGCGATCAGGACGGTGGCTCCTTCGATCCAGAGGCGTTGGAGCAGGATCCAGATCGGTCCGAGCAGGAACGCAATCGGCGAGAAGCCCGTGGACACGGCGATCCGTGTCCCGGCTTCATCGGCGTAGATTTCGAAGCGGCGCTTCATGTCGGGTGCCGGCTATTTGCGTCCGCCGAGGAGTCCGGAGAGCTTGTCGTTCGCCTTGGAGAGGTCAACAGGGGCCTTGGGCTGAGCCGGGGAGGCTGGATCTGCGGCGGTGGGTGCTGTCGGCGCGGGTGCGGGTGCCGGAGTCGGTGCGGGTGTTGGTTCCGCGGCCTTGGTCAGGGCGGCGAGACGGGATTGGTCGACCGCAGCGGTCGGAGTGGGCGTGGCGACGACGGGTTCGGTGGAAGAAGCCGCTGTCGTGGGACGCGTGAGGCGGTCGAGGACGGCATCGGTCTGGTTGGAAGCAGCCTCAGCGGAACCGCCGCGGATGAACTGGGCGACCTGGTTGCCGGAGGTGGCGCCGCTGGTCTTGGCCTGGGCGCGGGCCCGTTCGACGACGTCGAGGAAGTAGCTCTCGAGGTTCTGGGTCGGGTTGTCGAGGCGGACCTTGTCGCCGACCTCGGCGCGGAGGGTGGCCAGGACCTTCTCGGTGGTTTCGCGCGACACGATGGGGCTCGTGATGCGGACCTGGTCGGGGCGGGCGAGCAGTTCGTGGAGAGTGCCCTGGGCCTGGATGCGGCCGCCGTAATAGATGACGACTCGGTCGCAGAGGTCCTCGACATCGGCGAGGAGGTGGGAGGAAAGGATGACGGTCTTGCCGCGGCGGGCGAGGGCGACGATGAGGTCCTTGACTTCGCGACAGCCGAGCGGGTCGAGGCCTGCGGTGGGTTCGTCGAGGATGATGAGGTCGGGATCGTTGATCAGGGCCTGAGCGATGCCGATGCGGCGCTGCATGCCCTTGGAGAACTCGCCGACGGTGCGGGAACGGGCCTGACTGAGGCCGACCATCTCGATGAGCTGTTCGGTGCGTTGGCGCCGTTCGGCGGCGTCGAGTTGGAACAGGGATCCGAAGAAGTCGAGCGTCTCGCCGGGGTTTAGGTAGCGGTAGAGGTAGGACTCCTCGGGGAGGTAGCCGATGCGGGCCTTGGTACGGACGTCGCGGGGGGATTGATTGAAGACAGTGATGGCCCCCTTGGTTGGGTAGAGGAGGCCGAGCATCATCTTGATGGTCGTGGATTTTCCGGAACCGTTGGGTCCGAGCAGACCGAAGATCTCGCCGCGACGGATCTCGAAGTCGACGTTGTCGACGGCGCGGGCCTTCGGCCGACCCCAGAAGTCCTTGAAGACCTTGGTGAGGCCTGCGGCGCGGACGACGACCTCATCCGAGGGCGCGGGGCGCGAGGAGGCGGGGGAGGTGAGGGTCTGGGAGTTCGCCATGGTCTGGAAGGGGTGTAGGTCCGGCCGGGGTTCCGGCGGCGTACGACGGATCGGGATCAGGCCGGGACCAGTGAGGGCTTGGGCGCGGTGCGGCCGGTGCTGGGGGTGGAGTCCGAGCCGGCATCGGCCTGGGTCGGAGCGTGGAAGGGTTCGAGTTCCTCGCCCATGCGCACGAGTCGCGCGGAGTTGAACACGACGATCAGGGAGCCGGCGTTGTGCATGATGGCGGCGACGATGGGATTGAGGTAGCCCATGGCGGCTGCGGCGAGGCCGCCAATGATGAAGAAGACGCCGAAGAGGAAGTTCTGGTTGATGACCGAGCGGGCCATGCGGCTGAGCTTCACGAGGAAGGGCAGTCGGCGGAGGTCGCTGTTCATGAGCGCGATGGTCGCGGAGTTGATGGCGACCTCGGAACCGGCGGCGCCCATGGCGATGGAGATGTCGCCCGCGGCGAGGGCTGGAGCGTCATTGACGCCGTCGCCGATGACGGCGACACGGTGGCCCTTGGCCTTGGTGGCGCGGACGTACTCGACCTTGTCCTGCGGAAGGCACTCCGCGACGACCTCGGTAATGCCGATCTCGAGGGCGACGCGTTCAGCGACGGGCTTACGGTCGCCGGAGACCATCGCGATGCGGCGGATGCCGGTTTCCTGAAGTTCCTTCAAGGCGGTGGCGGCTTCGGCGCGGGTTTGGTCCTGAAGGCCGACCCAGCCGATGCACTTGCCATCCCGCGCCACGAACAGGAGCGAGAAGCCAGCGGTCTCATCGAGGTCGACGGAGGCCATGAAGTCCTCGCGGACGCCCTGGTCGCGGAGGAAGGCGGCTCGGCCAATGACAACGCGGGTTCCGTCGACGGTGGCGGCGACGCCCTTGCCGGCGGTTTCCTTGAAGTCGGAGACGTCGGCGAGGGGAACGCCGGCTTCCTCGGCGAGGTTGACGACCGCCTTGGCGGTGGGGTGATTGGAGAACCGTTCCGCGGAGGCGGCGGCGCGGAGGAGATCGGCCGGGGCGACGTCGTTGAGCGGGTTGAGGCGTGAGACGACGAGCTTTCCGGTGGTGAGCGTGCCGGTCTTGTCGAAGACGAATGCGGTGATGCGGGCGGCGGCTTCGAGGTCGGCGAGGTTCTTGACGAGGATTCCGAGGCGCGCGGCAGCGGAGAGCGCGGCCACCATGGCAGTGGGGGTGGCCAGGATGAATGCGCAGGGGCAGGCGACAACGAGGACGGCGATGACGCGGTTCAGGTCGCGGGTGAAGGCCCAGACGAGGGCGGCGATGACCAGGACGAGGGGCGTGTAGTAGCCCATGTACTGGTCGATGATCCGCATGAAGGGGAGCTTGGTCTTTTCGGCGGCGAGGATCAGTTCGCGGACGCGACCAATGGTGGTGTCCTGGCCGGCCTTGGTGACTTTCACTTCGAGGGCGCCGTTCAGGTTGATCGTTCCGGCGAACACCTGATCACCGGGGCCCTTGTCCACGGGCAGGGATTCACCGGTGATGTTGGCTTGGTTGATCGAACCCTGGCCGGAGACAATCTGGCCGTCGGCGGCGATGTTGTCACCGGGACGGATCCGGATCGTGTCGCCGACGCGGAGGTCGGCGGCGGCGATTTCTTCCTCACGGCCCTCCGAGAGGCGGCGGGCCTTGGTGGGGGTCAGCTTGATGAGGGACTGGATCGATGCGCGGGCGCCGGCGGCGGTGCGGGTCTCGATGAGTTCCCCGAGCAGCATGAAGAACGCGACAATGCCGGCGGTCTTGAAGTCGCCGGTGGCGGCCGAGGCGAGGACGCCGAGTGCGACGAGTTCGTTGATTGAGAGACGGCCGAGGCGGAGATCCTTGAAGGCGACAACCAGGATGGGCCAGCCGAGGACGACGGCGCCGAGTAGGGCGGAGAGTTCGGCAACGGTCGTTCCCTTGGTGAAGAACCAGTCGATCGCGAAGGAGTTCACGATGCAGACGGCACCGAGAAGCGTCTGCCAGAGCTTGACGTTGGTGTGCGAGTGGTCGAGCCCGCCGTGGTCGTGGCCACAGTCGCAGTCATTCGGGTGCTTTTTCGGATCCTCGTCGAGGCTGAGCAGGGAGGTGACTTGCATGGCGGCAGGATTGGACGGTTGGGAAGAAAGGCTGGAGTGAGGGAGCGGTGGGGTGGCGCGAGAAACTCAGCGGTTGGCGTCTTCGCGCTTGCGGGGCGTTTCGGGTTCGCGGCTGAGGTTCAGGCGGAGTTCCTCGACGCGGCCGGGTTGGAAGAACTTGTCCTGGGCGTTGGTCAGCACGCGGCCGACAGTCGCGATGCGAAGGCGCTCGCGGAGCAGGGACGGGTTCTTTTTGTATTCCACGAGTTGCTGCTGGAAGAACTGGGCGTCCGCGGAGACGGCCTGGACGAGTTGGTTCGACATGCCGAGGCCGACGTCGCGGGCGCGCTTGGCTTCACCCTCGGCTTCGCGGGTGATGCGGTCGTATTCGCCCTGGGCCTCGTTGATCTTCCGGGAGCGGTCCTGTTCGGCAGCGATGACCTGATCGAAGTAGGTCTTCACGAATGCCGGAGCGGCGACCTCGACATCAAGCGTGTCGAGGGACACGCCGATCTGGTGACGCTGGATGAGGTCGGCAGCGCGCTGGCGGATGGTGTCGCGGAAGGCGACGCGGTCCTTGTAGAGGGCAGCGTCCGCGGAGTACCGGACGGCGGCCCAGTGAATCGCATTGTCGAGGGTATCGCGGAGCAGGTTGGTGACGTTGGAGAACTGGAAGGTGTAGGCGACGGGATTGTCGATCTTGTACCGGAGGGTGGCGCGGACGTGGAGGATGTTTCCGTCGGCAGTGAGCACGTGGCCGTCGACGCCCGGGGTCAGGGCCGCGTTGGCCTGAGGTTGGAGACCGGCCGCCTCGTCCTCCGGCGAGATGGCATACCAGGCGCCGGTGGCACGGATGACCTTGGACTCGCCGATCTGGACCTTGACGATTTCGTCGATGGGATAGGGGAAGGCCCAGTGGAGGCCCTGACGCTTGATCTGGCTGGAGCCTTCGCCGACCGGGCGGCCGAAGCGGAGGACGATGGCGACCTCGTTCGGATTGACGGTGAAGACGCAGGAAAAGAGGAACGCGCCGGCGAGGACGATGGCCAGGATCCGGATGAGCAGGAGCGAACTGCCGAGCGCCTCGTTCAGGGCCTGGGATGACGCGTCATCCGAGGGGACGGGCGAGTTCGTCGGTTGGAGATTGCCTGAGGAAGGGGCGGCCATGGGGTTCAGCGGTTGGCCGGGACGCGGAGCCCGGGGAAGTTCGAGGTAGAGTCACCCTTGAGCAGGTTGAAGGGCGGGGTGCGCTCGTCGAGGATGAGCGTGGAACGTTCCTTCAGGGAACCCTCGAGGGATCGCAGCGACAGGAGGAACACCGCGAGTTCAGGATCCTGCTGAAGCGTCTGGTAGTGCTTGCTGGCTTCCTGTTCGGCGCCACCCAGGATGCGTTGGGCCTCGTTCTCGGCCTGGGCGATGAGTTCCTTCCGGCGGAGTTCCGCTTCGGAGCGGATGCGATCGGCCTCGGCATTGCCTTCGCCCTGGTACTTCTTCACGAGTTTTTCGCGCTCGCTCTTCATGCGTTCGAAGACCTTGGCGGTGAGGGCCTCGGGCAGGCCCAGTTCCTTGATGCCGACGAGGTCGATCGCGACTCCGTAGGCGGAGAGGGTGGTGGCGGCCATGACCGCCTTCATCTCGCCCTCGATGACGTCGAATCGCACCTTGGAGGGGTCGGGAGAAATGAGTTCGGAGAAATCATGGTTGCCGATGACGGAGTTCTTGGCGTCGCGGACGACGTTTTCGAGGGTCTGCTCGGCCTTGAGCAGGTCTCCGTTGAAGGATTCGAGGAATCGCTTGGGATCGGCGATTCGCCATCCGACGTACACGCTCAGGATGGGCGACTTCTTGTCGCGGGTGAACTGCTGCTCGTACTTCCGTTCGAAGGTCTGCAGGCGTTTGTCGAACTTGTAGACCTTCTGGATGGGAAGGGGTGCGCGGAGGTAGATTCCGGCATTGGTCTGGCTGCTGGAATAGCGGCCGAAGGTGGTGACGACGGCGACCTCGGTGGTGCGGACCTGGTAGCAGAACAGGAGCGCCAGGAACACCAGGAGCAGGAGGGAGCCGACCAGCAGCGTGAGCGGATTCTTCTTCATCGGTTGAGAGTGTCGGGTGGAATGAAAGTGCTTTGAGGGATTGGGATCGGTGCGCGGAGACTACTTCTTCTCGTCCTTGCCCTTCACGGGGTCGAGGGGGATGTCGAGGACGTCCCGGCGCAGTTTCTCGGTGAGATCCAGGATGACGACATCGTGGGTATTGGTGGGCATGACCACGTACTTGCGGGTGTTCCCAAGGGCCGACCGCAGGGTTTCGAGGTAGTTGCGGGCGGGAAAGACGTCGGGAGCGGCCCGGAAACTGGCGACCTGATGGGCGAAGCGTGCGGCACGGCCGGAGGCGTCATTCACATAAACGACGTTGTCTGCCTTTGCCTGATTGACGGTCCTCGCCGCCAACGCCCGCGCTGCGGGCAGGGTTTCGTTGGCGAAACCTTCTGCTTCGAGGATCCGGGCTTCCTTCTCCTGTTCGGCCCCGATGACCTGCTCATACGCGGCGGCAACCTTGATCTCCTTGTTGCCGATGGGAGGGTGGATGTCCTGGAGACCAATGAAGGTGATTTCGGTGCCGAGCCCGGCTTGGACGGCCGATTCCTGGATCCGGCGGCGGAGTTCGCGAGAAGCGTCGGCTCGCCCGCTGGACATGATCAGGTCGACGTCCACGGAGGCGAGGTACCGGACGACCTCGCGATTGGCGATCTGTTCGAGGAGGCGTGCGGGTTGGGCGTGGTTGTATCCCCACGCGGCAGCATTGGTGACGACGAACTGGACCGGGATCGAGACGGTCAGGAGGTTGGCCGGGACCGTCTGGTCCGCGTCAGCGGCGTTGGTGGATTGTTCGCGGGAGGCGACGAGCAGGTTGAACTCGGTCTTGTAGTGCGAGCGGGTCCAGAGAACGGTGTTTTCCCTCTCGAGGGTTGGGTCCGGAACGAAGCCGACGTTGAAGGTCTGGACTGCCCGGGTGTTGATGCGTTCGACCGCGTCCATCGGCCACGGGAACTTGAAATGGAGGCCGGAATCGAGCGTGGCGACGGGTCGCCCGAAGCGTTCGTGGAGTCCCTGTTCACCGGGTTCGATCACGACAAGGGTGGTCGAGAGGAATAGGGCCCCAGCCTGGGCAAGGATGATCCAAGCGATGGCGCTCTCGAGGAACCGGTAGAACCAGGTTTCACTGACCTTGAAGCCGAACTGGTAATCGAGCGCCTGGGCGGCGGTCGAAAAAAGTCCGGTGGGCTGGCCGAGGATTCCCACGAGACGGCTTTCGTAAATCAGCCTCTCTTCGCGGTCCTTCACCCGCGGGCGGTAGGCCTCAAACACCAGGGCGAAGAGGCTTTCGAGGGCAACCAGTCCAAAGATGGCAATGCCAACCAACGCGATGTGGCGGTCCCAGTTGGGGTAGCCGGCGTAGACGGCAATCTCAGTCCCCGCGGTGATGAAGCAGAACAGTCCGCCAAGCACCAGGTGGGCAGCGCCCGGTCGGAGCAGGCGGACGTTGGCGTAGCGGGCGAGCTTGGCTGCGTAAAGGCCCAGCAGGAGCAGGAAGAGGCCCAGACCAGCGAACGAGGCGCTGGCGAGGGTGGAAGGCTCCACCCGCGGCATGGGCCATTCCTTGAAGCGGAGGTAGAACCAGTAGGTGGCACCTGCCTGGGCGGCGAAGAGCAGGATCGTGAAGGTCGGAACGATCCAACGCTCGAAGGAAAGCCGGGCGCGTTGGGCAGGGAAGGCGTCCGCGGCGGATTCGGCAAAGAGGGAGGAATCCGCTCGCCGACGGGCGAGGTCCTCCATTTCGAGGCGCTCGGCGTCTTCCCGGCTTGCAAGCCGCATCTGGAACCACGCCATCAGGGCGATCAACGCTCCGATGAACAGGTTGGCGGCCGCGATCTCACCCATCGTGGAGACGGCAATCCGGGAGAGCGCCTCCGCACCGAGTGCAGCGACGATGAGCGCAAGCCAGTTGACGAGGCCGGTCCGATTGAAGTTCTGGTCCATGGAAAGTGATTTGCGGGGGATCAGCCAAGTTCTCGGTCTTCGAACAGGATCAGCGCGACAGAAAGTGCGGCCACGACCAGCGAGGCCGAGTACCCCGCCGCCCTTCCGACGTAGGCCCAGGGAATGGTTCCCTTGTCTTCGAGCGCTTCCGCGAGATAGAGCTGCTGCCAGTTCGGCGTCAGGTCATAAAGGATCTGAGCCCACCATTGGCCAGTGCTCGCCGGCCGACCGAAGAGGTAGTCCGAGACCAACCCCAAGGCGAACAGGCCGGTGCAGACCGCCAGCGTCGGGATGGTGTCGAGTCGCGTGGAACACGCCAACGCCAGCGCCGCCAGCACGAACAAAGCGAAGAGGATCAGGACCGCCGCAGGGAGGATCCGCCAGTCCGCCGTGGCGGCCTCACCGAATGGAAGCTGCTTCTGGGTGAAGAAGACGAGGTAACCCGCAGCAAGCGCCGTCGCCAACGCGAAGCCCAGGACGGCATCGGCAACGAACGGACGGCGCAGAAAGAAATTGAGGAACCCGGCGGTTGCATAGCCTGCGATTCCAGCTCCGTAGTAGAGGGCCAGCGCCTGGATGTCGGCGGAGCCGTAAGCGTCGAAGGCCATCCAGCTGGCCAGCAGGGTAGCGACGAGGTTGGACGCCGTCAGGAGGGTGAGGGTCGCGGCCAGTCCGGCATACTTGCCAAGAATGAACACCGACCTGCCCACGGGTTTGGCGAGCACGGTCAGGGCTGTACCCGTGCGGATCTCCTGCGCTACGGACGAAGAAGCACAAAGCACGGCGCCGAGCAGGCCCGAGAGCAGCGTCACGGCGAGGGACATGTCCTTGACCAACTTCGGGTCCTCACCCAGTCCGAAGTAAGGGACGGCTGCCAGGAAGACGATGAAGGCGCCCGAACTCGACAGCAGCAGCAGGTAGATTGGTTGGCGGACCAATTCCAGGAAGGCGTTGACTGCGATGGTGACGAAGGGACGCATTCAGCGTTTAGTTGACTGTGTGAGGGGAATCATACAGATGGATTCGCTCTGGTCAATCAGCGGAACCATCAAGGATTGGGGACGGAGTCGAACCAGTTGGTGATGAGGATGCGCTCGGCGGTCCGGAGCTTTTGGGACGAAAGAGGGCGTGCCACCCGGCGAGCCGCTTCGCGTTGGCCGGCATTTCCGAGTGCGGCGGCGTAGGCCATGCGGGCGCGGGAAGGGGGATTGGTGGAGCCGAGGAAAGGAAGTTCGATCACCTGGATTGCGCGATCCGCATTGCCTACGCGGAGGTGGGCGAGTGAAAGGGTGGCCAGATATCGGAGATCGGACGGGGAATCCTTGAGCAACTCCTCGGCCACGGCCCGGGACTCCTCAATGCGTTGTCCGGTGATCAGAAGCCACCATGCGCGCTCATTCCGGAGCTTGGCATCGCCTGGATTGACCTGAACCAAACGTTCGAGTGCCTGAAGCAGGGGTTGGGTGTCATCGACTCGATTGAGCAGGCGGAGAACCTTGGGGCCGGTCCGGGCGATCCGGCCGGGATCCGCCATGAGGTTCTGGAGTGCTTCGGCAGCGATGGCGGGTTGGTCGAAGGCCTCTGCGTAGCCGGCGACCACGCCTGCCAGGCTGGGATCGTTGCGCGTGCCTGAGGCAGCGCTCGCCAGATGCGCCGTGACCTCCTGTTCGGTGCCCAACCGGCTGGCAACCAGGGCGCGATAGACATCCCGCAGCACGGAGGGCAGGGGAAGCGAGGGGTCTTCGACGAGCTTCGCTGCCTCTTCCCATCGGTTGAGGTTGCCAAGTCCTTGAAGTTGGCGCTGGAGGACAGCGAGATTGGTCCTCGCCGCGGGTTCAGGGATCAACCCTAGACCTTCCGTGTGAAAACCTTGGGCGAACATCCAGTCGCAAAGGGTCAGGCGGGCACCCAGATCGGCATCGGCCGGCAGAGCCCTCAGGGCCGCCGCCGCTATTTCCGGACGAGGGGTGTTGGTCTGGACCCGCATCCCGACTTCCAGTCGAACGAGCCCAAGGGCGAGTTGATTGGTGTGTGTGGATGGAATTCGACGGAGCAGCAATTTCAGTTCTGCAGGAGAAAGACTGTCCTGCGAGGAGAGCGATTGGATGGAAGGCAGGAGAAATGGGTTATCGCGCAGGGCCAACCCCCAGAGGATCGTCTGTCCTTTTCGTTTGAGGTCGGCATCCCTTTGGGCGAGCAGGGTCCGGGCGAGGTGGAACTGGCCCTTGTCATTGTCCGGGAACTGTTCCGTCAGGGTCTTGGCTGCGACCAAGGCGTCCCGGGTCCTGCCCTCCATCAGGAGGGCTTTCATGCTCAATTCGAGGCAATCGAAGTCGTGGATGTCCTCCTGAAGCAGTCCGATCAGCAGTTGCCGGGCCTGTTCAGGTCGGTCGAGGCTGAGCAGGGAACGAACATATTCGATCCGGTCGGCGCGGGTTGCCCGTCCTGACTCCAGAAGGATCTGCCAGTACTGGATGGAGGTGGGGCTGCCCAGTTCCTGACAAAACCTTGCGGTGGCGCGATGGACGTCGGGATCTTCGGACGCCAACGACAGGGCAAGCCGAATCCGCATCCCGGCCTTCTGGATGTTGCCCGACGCCATGTCGGAATCGATCCCGGCAAGGGCCTTGTGCGCCCGGGTGACCTTGTGCTTCCGGTAGATCGGGGGCACCGCAAAGCACGCCCCGATGACCAGGGCGAGCAACAACCCCAACGCCACGGGAACCCGTCGCGTCGCGTCGGGCATCTGCGGCAGTCCCAGAGTGGGAGGGGGTGAACTCACGAGCGTGAGAGGAGAAATGGCTTTGGCGCCCGGTACAAGTGCGGAAATTGGCCAGTATCCGTGGCGGACAGGGGTGATTCGCGGGGGGACGCAGATTCCGTGGTCAGTCGCCGCTCAAGGCTGGCGTTGCCGATTCCGGATCCTGCACTGTCTGTCCCCGTGAAGATCGCATTGACCTGGTTGGTGGCGGCCATGACGGCCTGTTTGGCGATGACGGTGGTCGCATCCTCTCCCAAGAAGGGGAAATCGAAGCTCCGGCATGTTGTCGCGTTCAAGTTCAAGGAATCGGCAAGTGCTCAGGACATCCGACGCGTCGAGGATGCGTTCGCGGCTTTGAAGGGAAAGATTCCCCAGATCCAAGCCTTTGAATCGGGCGTCAACAACAGCCCGGAAGGGCTCAACAAGGGCTGCACCCACGGCTACATCCTGACCTTCAACACGGAGAAGGACCGGGATGTGTACCTGGTGCACCCCGATCACGTTGAGTTCGGCAAGTTGGTCAAGCCCCTGCTGGCGGACGTCTTCGTGATCGATTTCTGGAATCGGGACTGACCCCGGGCCGGGGTCAGGAGTGGGAGGCCAGCTTGCCAACCAGGGATCCGGTGAGGCGGTCCAGCAGCGGGTGCTGTGAGATCTTCAGCCGCTCACGGGCTGCCGCGAGGGTGAAAAATCCGGCTCGGTCAATCTCCGGCCAGTCAGCCCAGTTTCCCGAGCCGGGCGGCCATTCAATCTGGACCAGATTGCTCTGGATCGGTCGGTCGGCGTCGTAGTCTCCGGCAAACGCCCAGGCGTGGACGGTTTTTCCACCCTTTTGCCGGATCGACCCCAACTCCGTGTAGGGGCCCGTCGGCTTGATGCCGACTTCCTCCTCGAATTCTCGGATCGCTGCGGCCAAAAGATCCTCGCCGTGCTCCAATTCGCCCTTGGGAATGGTCCAGACATCGTAATCCCGATTCGGGAACCAAGGCCCGCCGGGGTGCGCAATGAAGACTTCCACCTCTCCACCGGTGATCCTGTACATCAACAGGCCCGCGCTGACGCGAGCCCTGCGGTGTCGGTTACTGGCGGTGTAGACGGCCATGGAATGAGTTGGCGCGGCTCCGGGAACTGAACCGGATCACGCCCTTCTCCGATACCTTACCAGAATCAGGCGAAAGGGTGCAACCGCTGCGGCCTCGGCTTGGCTGGAGTTCCAGCGATTCCCTTGGCACTCGCGGGTCGGCCTTCTTACTCTCGCCAAGGATGCGTACGGAGGCTTTCGATAAAATTGAGGCAGTGATTGCCGACCTCAAGAAGGGGCGGATGGTCATCGTGGTCGATGATGAGGATCGCGAGAACGAGGGGGATCTGTTGATGGCCGGAGAGGCGGCCACGCCCGAGGCTGTCAATTTCATGGCGCGGTTCGGACGGGGTTTGATCTGTGTGCCGGCAACGAGCGAGCGACTCCAGCAGTTGGGAATCGAGGAGATGGTCTCGCGGAATCAGGACTCCCTGAAGACCGACTTTCAGGTCAGTGTCGACGCGGCTGTAGGTGTTGGGACCGGCATCAGTGCGGGCGATCGAGCGCGGACGATTCAGGTCATGTGTGACCCGACAGCCACCCCCGCGGATCTCCGGAAACCTGGGCATGTATTCCCCCTCCGCGCCAAGTCCGGCGGTGTCTTGCGGCGGGCTGGGCATACGGAGGCGGCCGTGGATCTGGCGCGTCTCGCCGGGTTTCGACCGGTGGGAGTGATCTGCGAGATCATGAACGATGACGGGACGATGGCCCGGCTCCCGGAGCTTCGAAAGTTTGCAAAACGGCACCGGTTGAAGCTCTGCGCCATCGCGGATCTGATCCGTTTCCGGAGAACTCGCGAAAAGTTGGTGGAACGGATTGAAACCATCCGGATGCCGACGGATTACGGCGATTTCTCGCTTCACCTTTATGAGTCCAAGTCGGAGGGCCAGAGCCATCTGGCGTTGGTGAAGGGCGATCCCAAGGGCAAGGAAGGAGTGCTTGTCCGGGTTCACAGCGAGTGCCTGACCGGGGATGTCTTCGGGTCAAGACGATGTGATTGCGGACCCCAGTTGCACGCGGCCATGGAGAGGGTCGCGAAGGAGGGTTGCGGGGTAATCCTCTACATGCGGCAGGAGGGACGGGGGATTGGCCTGGCTCCCAAGATCAAGGCGTACAAGCTTCAGGAACAGGGATTGGACACGGTGGATGCCAACCTCCGGTTGGGATTTGGAATGGACCTCCGGGACTACGGGATCGGGGCCCAGATGCTCGTTGACCTTGGCCTGAAGTCCATCCGCCTCCTGACCAACAATCCCAAGAAGGTTGTCGGATTGCAGGGATACGGCCTTGAGATCTTGGAGCAACTTCCGATTCGGGTTCGATCTAACCCTCACAATGAGAGCTACTTGAAAACGAAGCGGGATCGCATGGGCCATTCCTTGTAGGGTAATCGCATGCTGAAGATCCAGAAGCCCCGGAAGAAGTCGGGAGCAGGTTTGCGGATTGCCATCGTGGCGTCCCGGTACAACGAACTCTATGTGGACGGGATGCTCGACGCGGCACGTGGGCACCTCGCCAAGGCTGGGGCCACGGTGGAAGAGGTTCGTGTTCCGGGAGCGTTTGAAATCCCTGTCGCGGTCTCATGCTTGCTGAAGCGGGGGGAAGGGCGGCCTGACGCCGTTCTCTGCCTGGGGTTGATCTGGGTGGGGGAGACGTTTCACGCGCAGCACATTGGGGAGGCCGTAACCTCGGCCTTGATGGCCTTGCAGGTGGAAGCAGCGGTGCCCTGCATCCACGAGGTCCTCACTGTCCGCAGCGAGGAACAGGCCCGGGCGCGGTGTCTGGATCCCAAAACCAACCGCGGCTTGGAGGCTGCAGCGACCGCGCTCGAAATGGGGAGGTTGGTGAAGGACCTTGGAATGGGAGGGAAGTGAATTCAGGAGGGCGGAATGCCGTCCTTGGATGAGCTTGTGAAAATTTTCACGCAATACTTGCCGCTCTTTCAGAGCGACAGTAGCGTTCACTGGATTTTCACCGGAAAATCAACAAGAGAGAAGCCATGAAGCAATTGATTCACCTTGCCGCCCTGGTTGCCGGGTCGGCCTCCGTCCTCGCGGGCGACGTCACGGGCATCGTTACCCTCAAAGGCACGCCACCGGCCGAGAAGCCGATTGCGCCGCTCGCAGCCGATCCCAACTGCGGCAAGGCCGCAAAGGGGCCGGTCAACACCCGCCACTACGTCGTGGGTTCCGGCGGTGGACTTGGAAACGTGTTTGTCTACGTCAAGGGCGGTCTGGAAGGGAAGAAGTTCGAGGCCCCGGCGACGAAGGCGGTCATTGATCAGGTGGCCTGCCTGTATGAGCCCTACATGATCGGAGCCCAGGCTGGCCAGGCGGTCGAGATCCGTAACAGCGACGCGTTCCTGCACAACGTCAACTTCATGAAGTCTGAAGCTGGCAACACCACGTTCAACTTTGCCCAAGGGGCCGGGGCGAAGCCTGTCGAAAAGACCTTTGTCAACCAGGAGGTCTTCGCAAAGCTGCAGTGCAATGTGCATCCTTGGATGTTTGGCTACGTGGGCGTGTCGGCCACTCCGTACTTTGCTGTGACGGACAAGGATGGAAAGTTCACCCTCAAGGGCCTGCCTGCCGGCAAGTATACCGTGGCCTTCAAGCACCTGAAGGCCGGTGAAGTGACCCAGGAGCTCGAGGTCAAGGATTCGGGCGCCGAGGTCAAGGCCACGCTCGAGGTCAAGTAGCCTCTGTTTCGTAGTCAACGTTGTGCCGCCGCGGGTCCTCCCGCGGCGGGCATCCTATATTGTTTCGGCGATGGATGTGGTTTGAGGTGGGTCAATTTCCCTGAAATTCCATGGGGTCGCGAGTGAACCAGCTTGCTGTTGGGACGGGTGTCCACGCTTTCGCCGTGTTTACTGCGATGTGGGCCCTGCTGGTCATTTCGATCGGGGGCTTGGTGACGTCGAAGGGGGTGGGAATGTCCGTGCCCGATTGGCCCACGACCTACGGTTACAACATGTTCTTCTTCCCCGTCCGACTTTGGGAGGGTGGAATCTTTCATGAGCATCTGCATCGGTTGGTCGCGAGCGCTCTAGGTCTGTGGACCGTCATCCTTGCCGCGTGGATCACCGCGGTTCGGGCTGATCGGTCGGTGAGGTTGCTTGGGTGGGCCGCGGTCGTGGCGGTGGTTATCCAAGGGTTGTTGGGCGGAAAGCGGGTTCTGCTGAATAGCGTGGATGTTCTGGGCATACCCGGATCTGTCTTCTTCGGTGTGCTTCACGCCATGCTGGCACAGTTGTTTTTTGCCCTCCTTTGCACGATCGCCTTGATGACCGGTCGGGGATGGAAGCAATTGGTAGCAAAGGTCGCAGAGGCTCCGCCGGGCCGGGGTTGGATATATCTGATGCTGGTCGCGGGGGTAATCCTGCAATTGGCAGTCGCTGCGTCGATGCGACACCAGCACGCAGGTCTTGCAATCCCGGATTTCCCCTTGGCCTACGGTCGGGTTTTGCCTCCAACCGATCCGTCTTTCCTCGACCAGGTGAACCAGCGCCGACTGGGCGTCGTCGACGATGCACCCATCACGGCGTTTCAGGTCTGGCTGCAAATGGGGCACCGGGGATTGGCCGTGCTTTTGGTTGGTCTCGTGGGGTTCCTGGCGTTTGCATCGCCTCACGAGCCGCGTGTTTGGAGGCTTTCCATCCGTTGGTTGTCAGCGCTTTTTGGAATCCAGTTTTGCCTGGGAGCCGCCACCATTTGGTCCAACAAGGCGGCCGATATCGCCACGGCCCATGTCGCTACTGGGGCATCGATACTGGCGGGATGCTTCGTTATGGCTTTTGCCCGGTTCTCGGGCGAACGCCAAAGGAAGAAGAGATTCCAACCTTGCCCCAAGTCCTCCTGCCTTCTAAAAAGCCCCGCCGAGCCGGCAGGTGGCCAGCTCGTGTAGCAAGATGTCGATCAAGTCTCCCATTGAAGCGGTCCAGCAGGTTGCAGAACCCATGTCTGCACGTGCATCCGTGGGTACTTGGTGCGAGCTCTTCAAGGCTAGGCTCACCACCCTTGTTCTCCTGACCACTGCGGTAGGATACTGGTTCGCAAACCATGAGTCTGCCCTGGGATCGGGATTCTGGCTCGCTTTGGTTGGAACCGGGCTTCTCGCTGCGGGTGCCGCTGCGCTCAATCAGTACTGGGAAAGGGCCTCCGATGCGCTCATGCAGCGAACGGCCTCCCGTCCCATACCCAGTGGAGCGATCGAGCCTGCCTTGGCCTTGGCGGTTGGCGTGGTGCTGTCGATGGTTGGCATGCTGGAGCTCACTTTCCTCATAAATCCCCTGACCGGACTGCTGGGGATGCTGACACTGGCCAGTTATGTGTTCGTCTACACGCCCCTCAAGCGTCGGACGACCCTGAACACGCTGGTTGGGGCTGTGCCGGGAGCTTTGCCCCCGTTGATGGGTTGGACAGCCGCAACGGGTGAGTTTGGAACCGGTGGCTGGGTTCTGTTCACCATCCTCTTCTTCTGGCAATTGCCCCACTTCATGGCGATCGCGTGGCTTTACCGCGAGGACTACGCCCGCGCGGGATTCCGGATGCTTCCGGTTGAGGACGAGACCGGGCTGAGGACTGGTGCCACCGCCGTCCGACATACGGTTGCCCTGATCGCCTTCAGCCTCGCTCCCGTTGCTCTTGGATTGGCTGGGCGATGGTACGCCGCCTTTGCGGTGGTGGGCGGGATTGCCTTTCTCGGTTGTGCCATCGTCTTCGCGAGTCACCTCAGTCGCCAATCCGCCAGACGGCTGTTCTTCGCCAGCATCCTCTACCTGCCCATGATTCTGGGGGCTTTGGTAGCCGACAAGGCCAAGCAAGTCACACCCCTCGCCACTCGACAGACTGTTATGGCCTCCCGCCAGCGCGTCCCGTTCGAGCAGGCCTCCATTTCAACACCCTCAGCGAGCTCGAGTAGCCCTGAATCGAGAACCAAGAAGCCACGTTTTGAATTTCTGAACACCACTCCATGAGCACAGCTACCAGTCATCCGAACAGTGCTGCGCACGAGCACGCTGTGGAACATCACCACGAGCCAGGCTTCTGGCAGAAGTACATCTTCAGCACGGATCACAAGATGATCGGCATCCAGTACGGGCTGACGTCGTTGGGTTTCCTGCTTTTCGGCTTCTTCCTGGTGATGTGTATGCGATTCCAGTTGGCCAATCCAGGAGCGCCCATTCCGGTCTTCGGACGCCTCCTGGAAGCCATTCTTGGCGACACGGCCAAGGGCGGTGTGATCTCAGGCGACCTTTATAATTCGTTCGGCGCCATGCACGGGACCATCATGGTCTTCCTCGCGGTGGTGCCCCTCGCCTTCGGAGCGTTTGGCAACTACGTGACACCTTTGCAGATCGGTGCTCCGGACATGGCCTTCCCCCGGCTCAATATGGCGAGCTATCACCTCTTCTTCTGGGGTGGGGTTCTGATGCTCGCCTCGTTCTTCGTTCCGGGCGGCACCGCGAAGTCGGGTTGGACCTCATACTCTCCGCTAGCCACGATCGCCGAGTTCGAGAAGCCCTTCAACGGGCAGACCATGTGGCTTATCGGCATGGTTACCCTGATCACCTCCTCGTTGCTCGGTGCGGTCAACTTCATCACCACCATCATCCAGTTGCGGGCGCGTGGGATGAGCTGGATGCGGCTGCCATTCTTTGTGTGGGCTCAGTTTGTGACCGGATTCCTGCTGCTGCTGGCATTCCCCCCCTTGGAGGCTGCAGGTGTGCTTCAGTTGGCGGATAACCTTTTCCACACATCATTCTTCCTGCCTAACGGGTTGGTCATCTCGGGGCAGCAGCTCCCCGTCAGTGGCGGCGGAAGCCCCTTGCTCTGGCAGCACCTCTTCTGGTTCCTGGGTCACCCTGAGGTTTACGTCCTGATCCTCCCAGCCATGGGCGTGGTCTCCGAGATCATCGCGAACAACACACGCAAGCCGCTCTGGGGCTACAAGTCGATGGTGTATGCGACGATGAGCATTGGCTTCCTGAGCTTCATCGTGTGGGCGCATCACATGTATCTGACGGGAATGGGGACAAAGGTTTCCACCTTCTTCCAAACGACGACCATGATGATCTCGATCCCCTCGGTGATGATCCTCACGGCACTGTTCGTTTCCCTGTGGGGTGGATCCATCCGCTTCAACACACCGATGCTGTTCGCTTTGGCGTTCCTCCCCATGTTTGGCATTGGCGGGCTCACGGGGCTTCCTCTGGGATTCAATGCTTCGGACATCTACCTGCATGACTCCTACTATGTTATCGGGCACTTCCACTACGTTGTGGCGCCCGGGACAATCTTCGGACTCTTTGCGGGAATCTACTTCTGGTATCCCAAGATGACCGGACGGTACATGAGTGAGATCCTGGGCAAGATACACTTCTGGTTCTCGCTCATCGGGATGAACCTCATCTTCGCTCCGATGTTCATTCAGGGCATCAAGGGCATGTCGCGGCGGATGGCGGACGGCGGTACCACGTACTTCGGGGCGGATGACATCGCGCTCACGCTGAACAAGTCCATCACCCATGCTGGCGTATTGCTCGCGTTGGCTCAGATCCCGTTCATCATCAACATCTTCATGAGTATTCGCACAGGCAAGAAGGTTGAAAATGACAACCCTTGGGGTGCGACGACTCTGGACTGGGCAACTCCCACTCCGCCGCCACACGGGAACTTCACATCAGAACCCGTCGTGTACCGTGGGCCCTACGAATACAGCGCTCCTGGAGCCAAGCTCGACTACCTGCCGCAGGACAAGAAGCCCTGAGTTCGTCATCCTGAAATTCCAATAATATGGAAATACCCTATACATACAAACCGCGTCCGGACACAGGCCTGTACAATGCCAAGGTTGGCATTTGGTTGTTCCTCGCCTCCGAGATCATGCTGTTCGGGGCTTTGTTCTCATCGTACATCCTTCTCCGGGTCCAGGCACCGATGGGCGAGTGGCCCAAGGTGGCTGGTGCTTGGCCCCAAGGTCTCCTCAACATTCCGATCGGCACCTTCAATACCGCGGTGCTCATCACCTCGTCGGTGACTGTTGTCTTGGCCTGGGCGGCGCTTAAAATGAACAACTTCAAGGCCTTTCGAAGGTACATGGTTGTTACGTTGGTTTGTGCCTTCGGCTTCCTCGGGATCAAGTCCTATGAATACAACGAGAAGTTCACGCACTACGAACTTCGGTTGAAGAGCGGTGAGGCGATGACGGGGCACCTGGAGGTAAACGGCAAGCACCCGGGCTTTTGGGACTTTGGCTCGATCTACAACCTGGCAAGGCTTGAGAAGGAAAAGGTCACCGAGATCAAGTTTACTGCGGACCCGGTCAAGCCGAAGTCGGGGGAAAAGCATGCTGATTCGGCTTCGCATGCGCACGAGGCGAAGACCTACGCTCTGGGTGACATTGCCAAGTTGGATGCGTTCGTTCTGAGGAACCATACCTTCTTCGCCATCTATTTTGTGATCACCGCCCTCCACGGGTTGCATGTTTTGGGTGGAGCTTTGGTATTGGGCTATTTCGCCTTCCCCGGGTCTTCGATGTGGAAATCGAACCCGGAACAGTTCACCAACCGCATCGAGGTAGCTGGCCTGTTCTGGCACTTTGTTGACTTGGTCTGGATCTTCCTCTTCCCAGTTGTTTACCTCCTCTGAATCTATAGTCATGAGCGACCATACCCACGCAGCGGCCGGTTCTGATGCGGATTCAACGTCCGGATCACACGACCACCACGATATCGGGGCCCATATCAAGACGTACCTCATTGTTTTTGGGGCGCTTTTGGTTGGCACGCTTATCACGGTGGGAATGTACTTCGTGCACTTTGAAAGCATGGCCGTAACCATCGCAGTTGCCTTGTTCATTGCTTCGATCAAGGCGTTTTTGGTGGCAGGTTACTTCATGCACCTGCTCTCTGAGAAAAAGATGATCTACAGCCTTTTGGCCATTACGGTCGTTTTCTTCTTTGCCCTTGGGACACTCACGATCTGGAGCAGCAATGATCTGCCCAAGAACTCCGAGATGAAGACGATCTATGTCCCTTAAAGCATTCCATCTGGTGTTTGTTGTGGCGTCAGTTGGGCTTTGCCTTCTGATGGCTGGGTGGTCTTGGGGCAACTATCGTTCGGGCGGTACATCAGGGGACTTGATGTGGACGGTAGGTTCGGCTTTTGGGGCCGTGATTCTTTTGGTCTATGGGCGGTACTTCTTGGTGAAGCTGCGAAACATCAGCTACTTGTGAAATGAAGCCGATCATTCGGATCCTCTTGCTGGTGAGTATTCTGGCCTCTGGCCATCGTGCGTTGGCTTGCGCTTCCTGTTTCGGGAAGTCGGACTCTGCGATGGCGCAGGGTATGAATGCTGGCATCTACGTCCTTCTGGGCTTCGTGCTCTTGTTCTGGATCGCTTTTGGCAGTTTCTTCGTTTTTATCGTCCGCCGAGCGCGGCTAAGCGGGGAGACGGTCCCCGGAGATCAGGATGATCCTCAGCATAATTGATACATTTTTATCGTTCTGAACATGACTCAAATCCTACAGAAGCTGGGAATGCCGGCGCCTGCATCCGCGCACGCCCCGGGAATTGATGACTTCATCGGGTACGTTCACCTCCTGATGCTGATATTGTTCGTCGGGTGGCTCGGATACTACCTGCTCGCGCTGGTGCGCTTTCGGAAGTCGGCGAGTCCGAAGGCCGATTATACCGGAGTGAAGAGCAACATGTCCACGTACCTTGAGATTGGGGTTGCCGTCGTGGAGGCGGTTTTGTTGGTGGGTTTTGCCGTACCCCTGTGGGCTAGAGCCGTGGAAGATTTCCCTGTGGTCAAAGGGGACCCGAAGACAGACCCCATTGAGGTGCAGATCATCGGGCAACAGTTCAAATGGAGCGGACACTACGCAGGTCCGGATAACAAGTGGGGTAAGCAGGAGGTTGCGAGTGCATCGGCCACGAATCCGTTCGGCTTGGTTGCCGACGATGCTGCAGGCAAGGACGATGTGGTGTGCGCATTGGGTGAACCATTCAAGCTTCCTGTTGGCCGGGCGGTCATTTGCCGGATTTCGAGCATGGATGTAATCCATAGCTTCAAGATTCCCAGCATGCGCGTTACTCAGGACGCCATTCCTGGAATGACAATTCCCGCTCACTTCATTCCGACCAAGACGGGCAAGTACTCCATCACGTGTGCTCAGCTCTGTGGGAGCGGTCATTCTGTAATGAGGGGGGATTTTGAGGTTGTTACCGCGGCTGAATATGAAGCCTGGTACGCCGAGAAGGCGAAATCGGGTGCCGGTGGGTTTGAATAGTGGGTTCGCGCATCATTATGGACCGGCCGCTGGCCTGAGCCGGCGGCCGGTTTTGTTTTTACCATGAGGATGATTCGATGGCAGAATCTGGCGTGGGTCGCCTTGGCCAGTATCATGGTGCTGGTCGTTCTGGTTTATGTGCGCGAGTTGCGTCGCCGGGAAGTAAACCTGCCCGTTCTCGCTCCAGGTGGGATGTTCGAATTGACCAACCAGTTTGGGATTCGAGTTCGAAATTCTGACTTGGAAGGATACGTCGTGGTTGTTGACGTCATTTTTTCCCGTTGTCCTGGCCAGTGTCATCGATTGAGCCAACAGATGCGGCGTCTTCAACAATCGGTTCGGCCGGGCATGCCGGTCCGGTTCGTGTCGCTCACAGCAGATCCGGATTATGATACCGCTGGCGTCTTGAGCCGGTATGCCGAGCGGTACGGAGCGGATGGAGCCTCATGGTGGTTTCTGACTGGGGCGAAGGCGGAGATCTATCGGTGGGCTCAATCCGATTTGAAGTTCTCGGTGTTGGAGAATGATCCATCGAAGATCAAAGGGTTGGAGGATCTGTTCATCCATTCCGCCTCTTTCGCCATTCTGGATCGAAGGGGGCGATTGCGTGCGATGATTCAAGCCGAGGACCCAGACTCAAATGAGCGTCTGTTGGGTTGCGTTAAAATGCTAAGCGAGGAGAGTGTCAAATGAGTCTGAGCAATCTTCCATTGATCAATGCTGGCCTTAACGCCACGTCGGGGGTGCTTCTGGTGGTCGGCTTGATCTTGATCCGACTTGGGCGTCGCGACGCACACCGGCGTTGCATGCTCTTGGCGTTCGGCGTTTCCTGTCTTTTTCTTGTTCTGTACCTTGTGCACAAGTTTTGGGTGCTCAAGGGAGTACATACCGCGTTTCCCGGTCCGGCTTATTGGCGCGGATGGTATCTGGGCATGTTGGTCAGTCACATTGTCCTGGCAATTGCGGTGGTTCCTTTGGCCCTCGTCAGCATCCATCGCGGTCTTAGCGAGCGGTTTGACGCCCACCGGAGGGTGGCGCGTTGGGCTTGGCCCATTTGGATGTACGTGAGTGTGACCGGCGTTCTGGTATATCTGGCTTTGTACGTGATTTGGGCGTGAGGTCGCAGGAAGCGATCCCTCAGGTGCCTATTAGGAAGGATCCAGCTCGGTTGATTGAGTTGGTCCCCGCCGCAAGTTTTCAGTCTAAAACCTGCAGTTCATTCAACCGCAGATGTTGCCGATTGCGCAGATGGAGGGGCTGCACCACCCAATCCGTGCTGGGTTTGGGCGTCACCTCGAAGGTGCGCGGGCGTTTCCCTTCAAGTCCCTGTCTATCTGCGTCGTTGGCGTTATCGGCGGTATCAACAGCCTTTTCCAGGTTCAGCATCAGGTGTCTGCCCAATGGATCGGAGCCTTAACAATCGATTCCGACATAAGCTCCGTGAGCAGCCGGGGTGGAGCGTCCGGATTGACGGAGTAGACGAGTGTCAGCGCGACGCGGGATCTTCGACCCGCTCTCCGTTGGGCTGCGATTGAGGGGGTTCGAGAGGGGGAGTTTCCTGTCAGCGGTGCAACTTGCCTGATTCCGTGGGATGGCCCCCTTGGTCGGGGCTTTGGCAAAGCCGCGATGCGAGGACAAGGGGTTCAGAATGAGGCGCAGCTGAGTAGGGTCGGCAAGGCTTGAGGGAATCTGGCGGGTCGGTCCGAGCGAATCGGAGCCCACGATGGCTTCCAGTATACAAAAAAGGGGGACGCAATAATGCGCCCCCCTTGGAAGACGAGTTGAAACAGCCAGATCTTACTTGCGGCGGAGGGCAACCAAGATCATGCCGACGCCGGCAGCCATCATCGCCACCGTGCTCGGCTCAGGAACGGCCGTCACCGTTGCAATGAAATTGGCGCTGGGACCATTGATCGCCTTCAGAGCCCAATCGTTCGCGCCAGGACCGGTCTTCTCCCAAAAGTCACTGGCACTGAGGCCGATCACAGGGTTGCCGCCCGGAGCGATCAAGCCTGCGGTGTTGCCGGGGAGCAGTCCGGAGAACTTGACCGTGTAGGTCAACCGATCCGGGATCAGGTTGGCCAGATTGGTGGGATCGTTGCCGAAGTCGATGCTGACGACGCCGCCGCCGTTCTGGATATCGAGGACGGTCTCGTAGAGGACTCCACCCGGCGAGGCCGCGCCGCCGATGACAGGTCCGGTCTGGTCGTAGATCCGGAAAGTCAGTCCGCCGGAGAGTGCGTAGTTGGCAGCGTACTCAAACGAGAAACCCGAAATGACCCGCTCCCAGCCTTGCAGCAGGATTTCGTCGCCGTACTCGGATCCGCTCGTGTAGCTGAAGTTACCGGATCCGCTGTGCTGATAGACCGTTGCTGCCGATGCAGACGTGGCTGTGGCGACCAAGGCCAACAACCCCACGATTTTGAATGCTCCAGAAGCCATAAATTCGTCTTCCAAAAAGGGTTAGCGCTATTTCAACAATCCCGCTATTCGAGATCGGGCCTATTTAGCCTGCGGGACTGGGTTTCGGTCAAGGTGAATTTCCCGGCTGTTGCGGTGGAGTTGTCGATCGATTCGGTGGTTCAGGGTTGGGTCCATTGGTTCCAGTATTCGGTAAACTTCTCGGCACGTCGGGCCAGTCCTACAGAGTCCTGTTCCGCCCACCAGACCTCGCACAATCCATGAGAAAAGCGGGTTTCCCAGGGTAGGTGGTAGGCTCCGGCCTCGGTCCATAGCAGTACATCTCCCACCTTGAGGTTGTTGGGAAGTTCGACGCGCCCCAACTGATCGAAGGCCATGCAGGTTGGACCGTGGACGGTGACCGGGGAGGTGGCTGAACGGGATCGACGAAGCGGGATGAGATCGTGGGATTCCCAGAGTGAGACGAGGGCGTGCAGGGTTCGCCCCCCATCGCATATGGCGCTTCGGCCCTTGTCGTGGGACTTGAGGTCCAGAACGCGGATCGCCAGGACGCCAGCGCCGGCCGAGAGATGCCGGCCGTGTTCGAGCCAGAGTTGCCGACATCCAGTGAACTGTCGCAGGGCGGCCTTGAGGTGAGCGGCGTAGGATCGGAGGTCGTTGTCATAGGAGGCGGTGAGAGACCCTCCGCCTCGGTTCCGAGTATGGAATGCGGGTAGGCCGCCACCGGCATCGAGGATCTCGGGTTGCCAAGCGGATTGGGCGCACACCTCGTGGACAAAGGACAATGCGCGGGACCAGAACGACGGGTCCGGAAGGTTGGTCCGGATGTGGGTGTGTGCGCAGCTTGGTTCCAGGCTGTGTTTGCGCAACAACTGGACCGCTTCTTTGAGCTCCGTTCGGCCGAGCCCGAACTGCGCGGGGCAGCCTGGGTTCTCGGAATCGACTTCCTCGGGTGTCCGGATTCGGAGACCGACCTTCCATCCGTCCCGTTTGGCGATGGGGAGGAGTGCGCGGATTTCGTTCAGCGAGTCGAAATTGACGCGAAGCCCCGGGACCGAAAATTGGGGAAGCCATCGCTGCTTGGCGGGGCCGTTGACCAAGAGGCGGTCTACCGGGCAGTTTTCGTGGAGGGCGGCCCGGAGTTCGAATTCGCTGACCACCTCGACGGGTCGGCCCAAATGGATCCACCGGGAGAGGAGAGCCCTCAGAGGCTGGGTCTTGAGCGACAGGAAGCACGAAGTGGGGAGCCCGAAATCGAGCGACTCGAGGGCCGAGGCCCGCTCCAGGACAGGTTCGGGTGAGAAAACGTAGAAGGGCGTTGTGCCTCCGGCCTGTAGGACCTTCCGCACTTGTTGCCGCCAATGTTCCTGTTTGGCGGTGCGATCGATGGCGATTCCGCGCGGCTTGGGCTTCATGCGAAGGTGGCAACCGGCAGTCCGGTTCTCTGGCGGATCTTCTCGGCGATGGATTCGAGGATCGGGCCTTCCAAGCGGGTAGCCCACTTTTCCGGCGTGGGACGGGCGACCGTATAGAGGTGGACTTCCTGGATTTTTCCGCCGGCTTCCGTGATGCCGGTCAGTCGGTCGCAGTACGCGCCGAGTTCGGTATCGGGCATGATGCCGCCGTAGAGGCGCAGGAACAGGGACTGGATGACGATCGGGCGTTCCTGGGCGGTGAGGGTCAGGTTGGCGACAATCCGTTCAAAGCGGATGGCGCTTCGGTTGACCTGTGCGAAGTACTCTGCCGTTCCGGCATCCAGTTTGGCCCAGATTTCGCCGTTGTTCCGGTCCATGATCTCCAGTCCGCGCCGGACCGACTGCTTGTCGAGTCCAGCGGCGTCCGTGATCAGCACGAGTTTCGTTGCGTCCAGATGGTGGGCGCGTCGGATGTCAGCGGCCATTTGGGCGCATTCGTCAAAGTTGTGGACCATGGTGGGTTCACCGTCACCGCTGAATGCGATGTCGCGGATCTCGCGGGTCAGGGAGCCGGTTTCGGAGAACTTTGGATCGCGGGCAAGTTCTCCGGACGAGGCAATGGCGATCAAGGCAGCCAATTCGGCACGCACCTGAAGCAGGTTGACGGTGCGGGTGAGCGGGGGTGTCTTGCGATCGACCTCGCAGTAGACACAGTCAAAGTTGCAGACCTTGTCCGGGTTCAGGTTGATCCCGATGGACAAACCCCGGGAGCGCCGGGAGACGACCGGATAGACGTAGGTGAAGTCTGAGTAGGACCTGGAGTGGTCCAGCACGCTTCGCCAGTGGCTCTCGATGGGCAGTTCGCTCACGGGACCATCGTAAGGCACACGCATGGAAATGGCGAGTCGGTGGACGTGGATGCTGTCCGGAGGGCTGCAGGTGGTCCGGGTAGTGGCGTCGTCCGCTCAGAATTGGCGCTATCCCGCGTCGATGGTAGCCTGCGCGCATGGCATTCGGTTCGTTTCGGGAATGGGTTGAGCAACTGGAGAGGGCGGGGGAACTGAGGCGCATTAGCGAACCGGTGGCCACGGAGTTGGAGATCACGGCACTGGCTGACCGGGAGATGAAGCAGCCGGGCGGCGGAAAGGCCCTGCTGATCGAACGACCCACTGTGGCCGGACGAATCAGTTCGTTCCCGGTGGCAATCAATACCCTGGGCTCCTGGCGACGTCTTGCCTTGGCTCTGGGCACCGAGTCGGTGGATGCGGCCGCCCGCGAGTTGGGGGCCCTCCTGCATGCCAAGCCGCCCACCTCGATCCGCGAGACGGTCACCCTCCTCACGAACGCGCTGGAGATCCGGCACGCCCGTCCCCGTCGTGTCGCCGACGGCCCCTGCAAGGAGGTCATCCGACGTTTTGAGACGCCATCGGCACGCATGGAAGCCTGGCCCCCTGCGCCCGATATCCTGAAGGGGGAGCGCGGTCTGGATGCACCCCCGACACTCCTCGACCTGCCAATCCTCAAGTGCTGGCCGCTGGATGGTGGCAGGTTTGTGACCCTGCCATGCGTCGTTACGAAGGATCCGGATACCGGGGCCCGGAACCTGGGAATGTACCGGGTTCAGGTTTATGACGACCGCACCACCGGGGTTCACTGGCAGTTGCAGAAGGTGGCAGCCCGGCATGGTCGACGGTACTACGAAACCGGGACCCGAATGCCGGTGGCGATCTTCCTTGGCGGGGATCCCATGTATCCCTTTGCAGCAACCGCTCCCCTTCCGGACGGGGTCGATGAGTTCCTCCTGGCGGGTTACCTGAGGAAGCGATCGGTGGACTTGGTGAAGTGTGAGACCAACGACCTCGAGGTGCCGGCTGATGCCGACGTGGTGATCGAGGGGTTTGTCGACCCCAAGGAGCCCCTTCGGATGGAGGGGCCGTTCGGGGATCACACGGGCTTCTACACCTTGCCGGAGCCGTATCCGGTGTTTCACGTCACGGCGATCACGCATCGCCGGGACGCGGTTTATCCGGCGACCATCGTGGGCATCCCGCCCATGGAGGATTTCTACATCGGGGCGGCTTCGGTGAAGCTGTTCCTGCCGGTGTTCCGGATGAACTTTCCGGAGATCGTGGACATTGCGCTGCCTGCGGAGGGGGTTTTCCACAACCTGGTCGTGGTGAGCATCCGCAAGACGTATCCGATGCAGGCCTACAAGATCATGCACGGACTGTGGGGCATGGGGCAGATGATGTTCACCAAGTACATCATCGTGGTGGACGACGACGTGGATGTGCACAACACCAGCGACGTGCTTTTCCGGTTGTTGTCGAATACGGATCCGCAGCGGGACAGCCTGCTCACCCGAGGGCCTGCGGATGTGCTGGATCATGCGACGCCGGAGGTAGGGGTTGGTTCGAAGATGGGATTCGACGCGACGCGGAAGCTTGCGGGGGAGGGATTCCGGCGGTCTTGGCCGCCAATGATCCGGATGGATGAGTCGGTGGTTCGACGGGTGGCGGGGCTTGGATGAGGTGGGGTGGAGATCGATGAAATTGACGAAGTTCAAAAACTCCCCTTGCCTTCGGGCGTCAGGTTCCTTATTCAAGACGGCGTTGTTGAGACGCGAGTGTAGCTCAGCCTGGTAGAGCGTCACCTTGCCAAGGTGAATGTCGAGGGTTCGAATCCCTTCACTCGCTCCACCTCCTGGCCTTCAAAAGAGGGTGATGGAGGGGCGACTCAGAACCCCGGATTTCCGGGGTTTTTTCGTTTCAGCACCCGTTTTCGCCCATGTCTTCTGAACTTCAGCTTCCCCAAGTCCAAATCCGGAGGGCGAGGCGCGAGGATTGCGATGCCATCCTTGGCATTTATAACCATGCCGTCCTGCACACCACGGCCTCGTATGATTATGAACCCCGAACGTTGGCGCATCGATTGGAGTGGTTTGACGTCCACGGGCGGGAAGACCTGGCGATCTTCGTAGCGGAGGCGGAATCGGTTGGCGTGGTGGGGTGGAGCGCCTTGAACCGGTACCACGATCGTGTGGGCTTCCGCTTTACCGCCGAGAACTCCATTTATGTGGCCGAATCCTGGCGGGGGCGTGGATTGGGTGGTCGACTTCTGGAACCGTTGATCGCGGCTGCCGAGGTGAGGGGACTTCACGCCATTCTTGCGGCCATTGACGCCGACAACCAGTCCAGCATCCGCCTTCATGCCAGATTCGGTTTTGAGAAAGTCGGCCAGTTTCGTCAGGTGGGGTACAAGTTTGGGCGCTGGCTCGATGTGATTTACATGGAACGGCTGATCCATTCGCCGATTCCGGGTGCCCAAGGGTCCTGAATTGCCGTGCAAAGCGCAGAAGCCAACAGTCGGCGTCGGTTTGCGATCCTGACGGCTGTTTTGCTGGCTGTGGTTGGGCTCTGGCTATTGGCTCCGGCGGGATCCCAGGAGGGATTACTGACGCGGGCCAGTTACGATGCCTCCTTTCGGGTTGCCGGTTCTGCGGGTGCGTCGAAGGGCGCTGTCCCGGTGGTTCTTGTCTATCTGGATCTGGACTCCCACTTGCGCGAGCGGCATTCGCCGTCGGAGCCCTGGCCTCGACTCCTGCACGCCCAGTTGGTGCGGCGGATGACGGCAGCCGGGGCCCGAGCCGTGGTCTTCGACATCGTGTTCTCCGGGCCCGGGTCGGATCCCTCGGCTGACCGGGAACTTGCGGAAGCCTTTCGGGAAAATGGGCGTGTCTGGTTGGCAGCGGAGCGGAATCAGTGGGACCGGGAGACCGAGTCCTCGGCCATCGCGGCGCAATCGGTGGTCCTTCCCTATGAGCCCCTGCTTCGGGCTGCGGCGGGGTGGGGCGTGGCCGTGGTGCGTCCGGAGGACGACTTCATGATCCGTCGTTCCTGGCTGGGGCCGGCGGCGGATGGAGCCCCTGCGCTCACCTGGGCCGTTGCAGAAGGGGTTGGACTTCGGCCGGCCCGACGGGAGTGGCTCCGATATCTGGGAGGCCCCCTGGCGCTCCCGCACGTAGGATTCAGCGCTGCGCTCCGGGCGGATGAGGTTCCTGATGGATTCTTCCGGGATCGGGTGGTGGTGGTGGGAGCCCGGCCGATGGTTGGAGGCTTCGTTGAACGGCGCGATGAATTCCGGAATCCTCTTGGCCGGTTTGCTTTTGGGCGGGTCTTCATGCCGGCCGTGGAAGTGCATGCCACCCAGATGGTGAATCTGATCCGGGGCGATGGACTCCGCCGACCAGGTCCGATCACCGAGGCGGTGGTGGTCTTTCTGGTTTCGGTGGTCGCGGCGTTGGGTTTTGGCCGGATGCGGCCCCTACCGATCCTCGGAGGGTTGCTGGCTTCGGAGGGATTATTGCTGGCCTCGGTGGCCTACGGAATGTCGAAAGATCTGTGGTTTCCCTGGATGATCCTTGGCCTTGTCCAGCTGCCGGGGGCGGCGATTGCATCCATAGCCCACCACTCGATTCCGGCATGGATCCATCGACGGAGGTTGGAGGCTGAGAAGCGAGCGTCTGCTGAACGGATCCGCGAACAGGCGGCGCTGATCGATGCGGCATCCGATGCGATCGTCGTC
>CAIMMI010000079.1 GCA_903842505.1 uncultured Verrucomicrobiota bacterium
GGAAACTCTCCCTCCCCCTCTTCCGCAAACACGACGAACCGGAGCATTGATCCTGAAAACGGCAGTTGGGTTATCCACCGATTTCACCGATTTCACAGATGGACCGGGACGAGAGGCCTCACCGCATGGATGTTTCCATGTCACCCGAGGGGTGAAACGAGGGACTTTCTCAACCGGCTTCCGATCCGTGCAATCGCTGTAATCTGTGGATCCAACCGCCGCTTCCGGGTGGATCGCGTCTCCAGAACCCCAGGACGCGCGAAACTCCCTCACCGCCCCACCGAAGCCGCGTTCTCCGCCTGCACCCGTCGCACCAGCATTCCCAGGCGCGGCACTCGATCCACGTCCGCCTCGCGCACCAGACCCGAACGCGCCGCCATCTCGATCGCTCCCAGCGCGGCCTTCGGATCGCGCCGGCCCAGATGCAGGTCCAGCAACCGTGCCAACACCACCAAAGGCGCATCCGGATCCCGGGCTAACCCGCCCGCGCGCGGACCAGCACCTGGCACCGGCGCGAACGCGGCCGCCGCCACCTGCTGGAATTCATCGAGCTTACCTCGGTCGCACAACACCTCCGCCAGATGGAACTGATGCAACCGTCGATCCCCCTCATCCAACTTCACGGCCACGCGCGTGAACAACTCGACGTCCTCGTTCGGATACTGCCAGAACGCCGAGCGCTGCCCGCGGTGCACCAGCAGCAGCAAGCCCGTGAACTGCCGCAGCATGTTCACATCCCGCAAGGCCTCCTCCGTCTGCATCTCCGGTCGTGACGCCAACCGCTCCATCTCGGCATCCCCCGCCGGAAACTGCCCCGCCATCTCTGTCAGCGCCTTCAGGACAAAGGTATTGGTCGGCTGCAACGACAGACACCGCATCAGATAGCCCCGGTTCACCACTGCATCGAGCATCCCGGACTGGATGATGCCGGCCGAGTAGGCCCGCGCATCGGGCGGTTCCTGTGGATGAGCCGTCTGCCAACGGGAAAGCAGTGTCCTCGGGCGAACCGACTTCAGCTCGCTTACCCGACGGAACTGGTTGCTCGAGCGGCGCGCGAAGAACGCCCGTTCCGCCGCGTATTCGAGGCGCGGATGCAGGTCGCTGTGCAGCGGCGTCCCGTTGGGCGCCAGGTGAGCGGCGTCCCCGAATGCCACGTGCTGCAGCGCCAGGATCATCGGAAAATGCGTGAAGTGCATCCGCGCCAGGTCGGCCGCCACCTTCGGTTCCGCGAACCGGCGGGCGGCCGCCTCCACGTCCGGTTCCCACGGTTGCGTCGTGCCCATCAGGAGCACGTCGCCCGAACCCACCTCCCACAGGCTCATGTGCGGGAACACCGATCCGAACGTCGCGACCACCATGTCGAAGATCGAGTCGTCGGTCTCGTAGGCCTGCAACCATTGCACCACCACGCCGCCCGGCTTCAACCGCTCCCGGCAATCCTCGTAGAATTCCTGACTGAACACCGCCGCCACCCCGGCCATCCACGGATTCGAAGGCTCAGCCACCACCACGTCATAGCGCACCGGAGTCGTCTTCAGGAACGTCTTCGCGTCCTCGATGTGCACCCGCAACCTCGGGTCACGGAAGGCCTGGTTGTTGTACGGCGAAAAGTACTCATCGGCCACGTGCACCACCTCCGGCAGGATCTCCACCAGGTCCAAGCGGCCCACCGATGGATGCTGCAGGACCGACCCCGCCGTCACCCCGCTCCCGCATCCGATCACGAGCACGTCCGTCGCCTTCTCATGCAGCAGCATCGGCACGTGCCCGAGCAACATCTGCGTGCTCATGTCACTGCCCGAACTCGCATCCGGCTTCCCGTTCACCCGCAGGCTCAGGAATCCGCCCGCGCCCAACTCGCCCTGCCGCACCACCGAGACCGTCGATCCGGCCCCGTGCTTTCCATAGACCGGGATGATCTCACGCCCCAGCTTCTCAAAGGCTTCCCAACTCGCCGGCACCACCGGCAGGCGCCAGGCCCCGAATCCCAGCGAACGATCCCATCCCGCCGAAAACTGGGCCGAGACCACCAGCGCCAGCACCAACGCAAACCCGGGCGCCGCGAGCGTCGCCGCGTTCAACCCAGGCCTTCGCCTCCACGCCAGGATCAACAGTCCCACCGCCAGATTCAGTCCGATCCCCAGCCCGAAGGTCATCGCCAAGCCCAACCGCGGCAGCAGCACCAATCCCGTCAGGACCGCACCCAGCACGGTTCCCAGCGTGTTCACCGCGAACACGCGTCCCACCGAACGCCCC
>CAIMMI010000080.1 GCA_903842505.1 uncultured Verrucomicrobiota bacterium
AGGACTGTGGCCTGAACCAGAATTCAGGTTTCCACAGGGCGGACAGGCGTCTCATGAACGGGCATCGACGGGGAGCGGTGAAGTCCTGGGGAAGTAGAGGTCCGCAGGACAACTCTGGTTGGGAATTCCGCTGTTCGGCGATTGCCCTGACCATCCAGAGACCGCGTTGTTAAGTCAAGGGAGGCTATCCCGGCGCTGGCTTGGGGGGCGCATCTCGTGCACCGATCCAGAAACGGGTGAGGTGAGACTCCGTTGAGCCGGTGCTGAAGTCGCAAGTTTTCAGATTCAAGTTTCAAGCACTGGCCTTGAATCTTGAAACTTGGGCCTTGAAACTTGGGACTTGGGACTCCCAAACGGCTCGTGAGGACACTCGCTCCACCGCTCGCTGGGCTCAGCCTCCGCAGCACTTCTTGAACTTCTTGCCGCTACCGCAGGGGCAGGGGTCATTGCGGCCCACCTTTGGGGAGTCCCGGACGACCGGTTGGTTGGGTGCGCCCGGTGCTGTCAGGGCCGAGGGAGTGGGGTCTTCTGCTTCGTCGCTGAAATAGGAGTCGTCGAAGGCGTCGTCGTTGTGGAAGCGATGGGGATTCGCCTCCCGCCATGCGGGGATCCCGGCGATGGACTGGACGAGGTGCTGGTGGCGGCGACGGAAGCGTTCGCGGGCGTCCGGATAGACCTGCAGGAGCAGGTCCAGGAACCGGTGGATGGGGAGGTCGGTCTTGATCCGGGTGAGTTCGGTGACGTCGCCTGAGTCGAGGTTCCAGCGGATCTTCAGGGTGGGGCAGGAGTATTCGGGGAAGCCTTCGGGATCGTCGGAGACTTCCATGTGCTGATCCTCGGTGAGGTTCGGATCGAGGCCGTCCTCGGTGATGCGGAACTCGACGGTGACCGCGAGAGGGGAAGGTGTGTTGGGAACCGGATAGAACTCCTCGAAGAACCAGGCGGTGTCGTCGATGAGTCCGGAGTCGAGGGGGAAGCTGAACAGATCCCGGAGGGAAGCTTCGACGTCCTTGGCTTCGGGGTTCTGGCTGATTCCGTGCAGGTCCTCCGGGATATGATCGAACTTGGCGATGTCGCAGGACTCCGCGAGGCGGATGCGGGTTTCGCGATAGAGTTGGGCGACGTTGTCCCAGTGTTCGCGGGTCACCCGCTGGGTGAATTCCTTCGCGACGGCGTACAGGATTGGTTCGTCGAGGTCATAGAAATCGGCCGAGGCGTCGAGGAACTCGGGGCACAGGACGAGGAAGCGCGGCATCGGGGGTTCGTCCTCTTCGAGCGGGTGGAGGGCGTGTGGGTCGAGCGGAGGGAGGGTCAGGCACACTTCGCCACAACTGCAGGATGCTTCCTGGCACGGGGCGCCGGTCACCGGGACGCAGGCTGGGAGGATTCCGTTCTGTTCCTCCGGGGAGAACTCGATCTGCCCGATGAAGAGATCCTCTGCGGAGGTGGGCGCTGGATTGTTGGCGAGATGGAACTTCATGAAATCAGAGGGTGGTTCAGAGGGTGGTTCAGAGGGTGTTGGTTTTGGGCAGGAGTGGAAGGACGGCGCGGGAGTTGGCGGGGTCTTCCGTTCATGCGGCGAAACCGGAAATCATGCTCTGGGGGTGTGGCTCGACATCAACAGGAGGTGGAGTCGGACGGCGGGGGAATTGTTAACTGTCCGAGGATCCGGGGTCCAGCGGCGCCTGTGGTCTCCGGGAGGTTGCTGGGCACTCCCCAGAGGTGGCCGGCGGCGAGCAGTGCGAAGGCGGCGGGTTCGATGGCCTGGCGTGGCCATCCGAGGTCTTCGGACCTGCCCAGCGAGAGGGTTGGAAGGATGGGTTCGAGAGCGGCCTGGAGGCGTCGGAGAAGATGCGGGTTGGCGGCGCCGCCCCCGGCGACGATCACGCGGGCAGGAACGCCGGTGGGCGGTGGGGGAAGGTGACGCCGGTAGTTTTCGGCGATCGATCGGGCGGTGAACTCGGCGAGGGTCGCCAGCAGATGGATGCCGTTGTCGCGCGTTGCCTCTGGCCAATCGCTCAGGATGCCGTGGAGGAAGGGTTCGCCGAAGCCTTCGCGTCCGGTGCTTTTCGGCGGGGCCTTGCGGAAGAACGGGTGACGGAGCCATTGGTTGAGGCGGGTCGCATCGATGGTTCCGGCGGCGGCGCGGCGGCCATTCCGGTCGAAGGAATCCCTGCCATCGGAGACGAGGCGGGTGGCCAGGTCGAGGAGGACGTTGGCGGGGCCGGTATCGAAGGAAAGGATGCGGGGCGGGTGATCGGGAGAGGTGGAGGCGGAGGCGTCGAAGAGGCTGACATTGCCGATGCCGCCGAGGTTTTGGACGGCGGTCCAGGTGCCGGGGCGTGCGAAGGCGATCTTGTGGAAAAGGGTGGCGAGCGGAGCACCCTGGCCGCCGGCAGCGAGGTCGGCAGCGCGGAAGTTCGAAACGACGGGAACGCGGAGACGCTCGGCGATCCAGGCGGGTTCGCCGATCTGCCAGGTGGCGGCGGGGCGGCGGGGTTGGTGGAAGACCGTCTGCCCGTGGAGTCCGACGGCGTCGATGGTTTCGCCGTGGAGTCCGCGGGCGATGGCGTCGGCGTAGAAACGTCCCAGATCATGGTGAAGCTGGCCGCATTCCCACGTGTGGGCTTCGCCCCGGGCGGTGGCATGGAGTCGGAGCGCGAGCGCCTTGGGAAACGAGCGGGACCACATACGGACGAGTTGGATGCCCCCGGGTCGGCAGGAGCACAGGGCGCAGTCGACGCCGTCGATGCTGGTGCCGGACATCACGCCGACGATGCGCAGGGGGAAATTCACAAGCGATGGGAGGATTCGGATAGGGGGTGGCGATTCAATCGGAAAACCGGGACGAAACCTTTCAATCGCCGGTTGCGTCTCTGGCGGCATGGGCTTTTCTGGAGGCATGTCACGAAGCGGTATGGCGGGTCTGGGAGTTCTTTCGTTGGTGGCGGCGTGGGTGTTGGCGGATGGGGCGTTTGCGCAGGATGCGGCGTCGACCAATTCCGCGAAGCCGCGGCGCGAGCGACGGAAGAGCCTGGCGGAGATGTACGATCAGTACGATGCGGACAAGGACGGGCGTGTGACGGCGGAGGAACTGCAGAATCCGGGCATGATGCTGATGCTCGATCTCGACCGGAACGGATTCGTGACGCGGCGGGAGGCGAGTGAAGCGTTCACCTCGATCGGGGTGGAGCGGCGATGGGCGAAGCCGGAGAAGGGGGCTGCGGGCGTGAAGGATGGCGAGGCGAAGGGGGAGGCTTTGGCGGAGAGCTTGAAGCCGGTGTCACCGGTCGGCGTGGGTGTGGGGCGGAGGGTACCGTCGGTTCGGGTCAAGGCTGTGGATGGGCGGAAGGTGGACCTGGGATCGAAGCCGAAGGGGTTGGGTCGGGTGATCGCGGTGACGTCGTCGAGTTGTCCGGTGAGTCGCAAGTTTGCGCCTGGGCTTGGACGGTTGGAGGCGGCGTGGGCGGGGAAGGGAGTGGAGTTTGTGTATGTGGGGGCCTTGCCGGTGGATTCGGCGGCGAGTCTGAAGGAGTTGGCCTCGGAGGCGGGATGGAAGGGGGCGGTGATCCGGGACGCGGACGAAGCGGTGGGGGCTGAGTTGGGTTTGCGGACGACGGCGGAGGTGTTGGTGGTCGATGCGGCCGGGACCTTGGTTTACCGGGGTGCGGTGAGTGACCAGTACGGGGTGGGATATGCGCGGGCCGAGGCGCGGCAACGGCCGTTGGAGGCGGCGTTGGCGGCCTTGGAACAGGGATTGAAGCCGACCTTGGCGGCAACGACGGCTCCGGGATGTGTTCTCGAGCGGAAGGAATCCAGGGTCCCGTTGTTGGGCTTGGGAGAAAAGGCGAAGGTGACCTATCACGGTCGAGTCTCCCGCCTGATCCAGACCCACTGTGGTGAGTGCCACTTTGACGGTGGGGTTGGCCCGTTTTCGTTGGAGACCTACGAGGCGGTGGTGGGGCATGCGGGGATGATCCGGAAGCAGGTTGAGAAGGGGCAGATGCCGCCCTGGTTCTCGGCGCCGCTGCCTGGGGAGGTTCACGGGAAATGGGCGAATGACCGGACGATGCCGGAGGAAGATCGGAGGGACCTGCTGGCGTGGTTGGCGGGTGACCGTGCGGAGGGGAAAGCGGCGGAGGCACCGCTGCCGATCCGCAGGGAGACCGAGTGGGCGATCGGGAAGCCGGATGCCGTCTATGCGCTGCCGAATCCGGTGAAGATCCCGGCGGAAGGGGTGATGGCCTACGAGTATTCGTTCATTGATACGGACCAGACGGAGGAACGCTGGATCCAGTCGCTGGAGATCCGGCCGACGGTGGCGGCGGCCGTGCACCATGTGCTGGTGTGGGTGGTTCCGCCGGGCGGGAAGAAGGGGCGGGGCGAGGCGACGGCGGACGAGATTTCCGGGTTCTTTGCGGCCTACGTTCCGGGGAATTCGCATCGGGTGTTCCCGGAAGGTTTCGGGAAGGCGTTGCCGGCCGGGGCGACCCTGAAGTTCCAGATCCACTACACGCCGTTCGGGAAGGCGACGAACGACCAGACGCGGATCGCGTTCCGGTTCTCGAAGGAGAAGCCGCAGCATGCGGTGCATGTGGTGGGGATCGCCAATCCGGGGATCCGGATTCCGGCCGGGGCTTCGAACCATGAGGAGTGGGCGGCGTTGCCGGTGCCGCGGGAGGCGCGGATCCTGTCGTTCCTGCCGCACATGCACGTTCGCGGGAAGGCATTCCGGTACGAAGTGATGACGCCGGGTGGGGAGTCTCAGGTGGTGTTGGACGTGCCGCGGTTCGACTTCAACTGGCAGCTGGTTTACCAGTGGGCGGAGCCGCTGCGGATCGAGAGGGGAAGCCGGTTGCGGGCCACGGCGTGGTTCGACAACAGCGCCGGAAATCCGGCCAATCCGGACCCGGCCAAGAACGTCCGCTGGGGGAACCAGACGTTCGAGGAGATGATGATCGGGTACCTCGAGTATTACCTGCCGGGTGAGGGATGACGCGGGGGGCGTGTCCGAAACGCGTCTGCTGCCCTGTTTAGGGCCTCGCCATTGGTGCCTGGGCTGCGAGGATGAGGCGCAGATCACCTGGTCATGCTTGCCTCCAATCGTCCCACCCTACTGCGGCGACGGATCCTTTCCGTTGTGCTCCCCCTTGCTGGCTGTGTCGCGGCCGGCTTGCTCCAGGTTCAGGCTGCGGATGCGGCCGTAGATTTCGCCCGGGAGATCGAGCCCATCCTGATCAAGCGCTGTTCGGAATGTCATGGTCCGGACAAGCAGAAGGCTGAACTTCGACTGGATTCGCGGGCGTTGGCCTTGAAGCCGGCGAAGTCCGGCAAGCTGGCCTTGGTGCCAGGCAAGCCGGACGAGAGCGAGTTGCTCCAGCGGGTGGTGTCGTCGGATCCGGATGACGTCATGCCGCCGAAGGAACCGCGGTTGACCCCGGCGGAAGTGGACAGCCTGCGACGATGGATTGCGTCGGGTGCGGTGTGGCCGGAAGTGGATCCGCGTGCGCACTGGGCTTTCCGGGCGCCGGTGCGGTCGGTGCCGCCCGAGGTCAAGGCGACGGGAGTGGTCGTTCGGAATGAGATCGACCGGTTCATCCAGGCGCGGTTGGAGAAGGAGGGACTCCGCATGCAGCCCGAGGCAGACCGGGCGGCATTGATCCGCCGGGTCAGCCTGGATCTGACCGGGCTTCCGCCGACGTGGGCGGAGGTCGAGACCTTCCAACGGGACACCGATCCCAATGCCTACGAGAAGCTCGTCGATCGGTTGCTGGCATCGACGCCCTATGGCGAGCACATGGCGCGCGGTTGGCTGGACCTGGCGCGGTACGCGGATTCGAACGGTTACCAGGTTGATCTGGCGCGTTCGATCTGGCCTTACCGGGACTGGGTGATCAACGCGTTCAACCGGAACCAGCGGTTCGATCAGTTCACCATCGACCAGATTGCCGGTGACCTCGTTCCGAACGCGACGTTGGAGCAGCGGATTGCGACGGGCTTCAACCGCAATACGAAGATCAATGACGAAGGCGGAGGCGACGCCGAGGAATACCGGGTGAAGGCGGTGAAGGACCGCGTCGCGACGGTGGGTACGGCCTGGCTGGGGCTGACGCTCAACTGCGCCGAGTGCCACTCGCACAAATACGATCCGGTTTCGCACGAGGAGTACTACCAGTTCTATGCCTTCTTCAACAACTCGACCGATGGCGGCAATTACAGCGTTGCTCCGACGGTCGACGTGCCCAGGCCGGACCTGACGGATTCGCAGGGCTACGTGACGGCCCGCCTGGAGCAGTCCCGACGGGAATTGTCGGAGGCCGAAGCCAGGCTGGCTGCCGAGCATGCCCGGTGGGAGAAGGAGCAGGCGAAGAAGGGCAACGTCTGGAAGGTGCTCGAATTGAAGAACCCGTTCTCCACGGGGGGATCCGGGTACACCAACCTGCCGGACGGATCCCTCCTCGCGAAGGGCGTGAATCCGATCTACGACACGATCACGGTCGAGTCGGAAACCGACCTGACGGGGATCACGGCGGTGATGTTGGAAGTCCTGCCGGATCCGAGCCTGCCCCATCAGGGGCCGGGGCGATGGGGGCAGACAGGCAACTTCATCCTGGATGAGTTCGGCATGGCGGCGACGCCCAGGTCGGGTGCGGCACCGGCGAACACGAACCTCTTCTTTGCATCGGCCACCGCCGACTGGGAGCAGCAGTATTATCGGGCCGAACACGCGGTGGATCGCAACCCGAAGACCGGTTGGGCCATTGGGCCGCGGTTTGGCGAACGGCACTTCCTCGTGGCGCGGTTGAAGGATCCGGCCGGGTACAAGGGGGGCAGCCGGCTTTCGTTCCGCTTCGACCATTACCACGGCAACAGCCATTGCGTGGGCCGGATCCGGATCTCGGTCACCACCGAGAAGGATCCCGGGTCGCTGTGGCCCTTGTCCTCCGAGGTGAGGGAGGCGCTTGCCGTGCGGGCGTCGGACCGGACGCCGGCACAGGTGAAGCGGTTGGCGGAGGCGCACCGTGGTTCTTCGGAGACGGTGCGGACGCTGGAGCGCGACATCCTGCGGTTGCAGCAAAAGGAGAAGCAGTTGGCTTCGCAGAAGTTCAGCACCCTTGTGATGCAGGAACGGAGCGAGCCCACGCCGCGTCAGGCCTACGTGCACCTGCGGGGTGATTTCCTGACCCGTGGAAAGGACGTGGGTGCCGGGGTGCCAGCCGTGTTCCAACCGATGCCGGAGGGCATGCCGGCGAACCGGTTGACCTTGGCGCGTTGGTTGGTGGATCCGGCGAACCCGCTCACCGCCCGTGTGACCGTGAATCGTTTCTGGGAGCGATGCTTCGGGACGGGGATCGTGAAGACCTCGGAGGATTTCGGCCGGCAGGGCGAGGTGCCTTCGCATCCCGAACTGCTCGACTGGCTCGCCACGGAGTTCATCCGGACTGGATGGGACGTGAAGGCGATGCAGAAGTTGATCGTGATGTCGGCGGCCTACCGACAGGGCGCGGAGGCGGACGCTGTCCGATTGGAAAAGGACTTCTACAACCGGCTGCTGTCGCGTGGGCCGCGCTTCCGCATGGATGCCGAGATGATCCGTGACCATGCACTGGCGGTGAGCGGTCTGCTCAATCCGCGCTTGGGTGGTCCCAGCGTCCATCCGGTGCAGGTGGCGAACCTTTGGAAGGAGATCGGGTTCCTGCGACCTGAGATCGGCATGGATGAGTGGCCCATCAGCGAGGGGCCGGACCTGTACCGTCGGGCGGTCTACACGTTCTGGCGCCGGGTTTGTACGTATCCGACGTTCTCGACGTTCGATGCGCCGAGCCGCGAGGTGTGCGTTTCGCGTCGGCCCCGGACCAACACGCCGTTGCAGGCGCTGGCGGCGTTGAATGAGCCGACCTTGCTGGAGGCGGCCCGCGTGTTCGCCCAACGGATCCTGGCCGAGGGCGGCAAGGATGACGCGGCGAAGGTGGGCTTCGCCTTCCGGATGGTGGCCGGGCGTGCGCCCACCGGCGCGGAGCAAGCGCGACTGCTGGACTTCGTTCGACAGCAGACGAAGTCATTTTCCCGCGAACCGGACGCGGCCCAGGCCTTGGTGAGGGTTGGGTCGGCCCCGATACCTGCGGGCGTGGATCCCCGGCGTCTGGCGCCCTGGATGATGCTGGGCAACGTGCTTTTCAACCTCGACGAGACCCTGACGAAGTAATCCGTCCCATGAATCCCTCCTCCCTCTCTGTGGTTCGTGACGCCACGCGTCGCCGGTTTCTCCAGCAATGCGGCACGGGCATTGGTGCCTTGGCGCTGGGCTCGTTGTTGAACGAAAAGCTGCTGGCGGCGAACGCGGTCGAGACCGTGCTCGGCAAGCCGCACTTCGCGCCGAAGGCGAAGAACATCATCTACCTGTTCCAGTCGGGTGGGCCGTCGCACCTCGACCTGTTTGATCCGAAGCCGGAGCTGAAAAAGCGGGACGGGCAGCAGGTTCCCGAGGAGTTGGTGAAGAACATCCGGCTCGCGCAGATCGGCAAGAATGCGAAGCTGCTGGCCTCGCCCTACAAGTTCGAGCGGTACGGCAAGTCGGGGATGTGGCTGAGCGAATTGCTGCCGCACATGCGGACGATCGTCGACGACGTCTGCTTCGTGCAGGGTTTCTACTCGGAGGCATTCAACCATGATCCGGCGACGCTGTTCATGAACACGGGTGCCCAGTTGGCGGGGCGGCCGGCGATGGGTTCGTGGTTCAGTTACGGCCTTGGGAGCGAGAACAAGGATTTGCCGGCGTTCGTGGTCCTGATGACGGGGGTGGGGCAGCCCCTGACCAACGCCTCGTGGGGCAGCGGCTTCCTGCCGACGATGCATCAGGGCGTCACGCTGCGTTCGCTGGGTGATCCCGTGCTTTATGTCGGCGACCCGGAGGGCATGGGCTCACGCCGTCGACGCCAGTCGCTCGACGTGGTTCGCGACCTCAACCAGATGCGGCACGACGTCCTCCAGGACCCGGAGATCCAGACGCGCATCGCGTCGTATGAGATGGCCTACCGGATGCAGACGAGCGTGCCGGAGGTGATGGATATCTCGAAGGAACCGGCGAAGATGCAGGAAGCCTATGGCACGACGCCGGGCCGGGCCTCCTTCGCCAACAACTGTCTCCTCGCGCGGCGCCTCGTCGAACGCGGTGTCCGCTTCGTGCAGTTGTACCATCGCGGTTGGGATCACCATGGCGGCCCGGATGGCAACCTGGTGTTCGACCTGAAGAAGCGGTGTGCTGAAACCGATCAACCGGCCGTGGCGCTCATCCGCGACCTCAAGGAGCGCGGACTCCTCGATGAGACGCTCGTGCTCTGGGGTGGCGAGTTCGGTCGGACGCCGATGATGCAGGGGGCGCTGAGCCCGGATCAGATCGGACGCGACCATCATCCGCACGGCTACACGATCTGGATGGCGGGCGGTGGCATCAAGCCGGGCATCGTGCACGGGCGCACGGATGACTTCGGATTCTACGCCGTGGAGAACAAGGTCCATGTGCACGACCTGCACGCCACGATCCTGCATCTCTTCGGCATCGATCACCTCAAGCTGACGCACCGTTTCCAGGGGCGCGACTACCGGTTGACCGACGTCCACGGCGAGTTGGTGAAGGGAATCCTGGCGTAGGGGTGCCGGGCTGGGGCCGGCGCTCCGGTCAGGACCGGCGATCCAGATGGAATCGGTGCAGCACCCGGTGAAACACGGGCGCGAGAAGGAGGGCTGCGGTGAAGATGAACACGAGGCCTGCGTACAGGGCGTAGATTCCGGCGAACAGCTTGCCTCCGGCGCTGGTGGGAATATTCACCGGTCCCATGCCGCCGAGGAGCATCGCGGAGTTCAGGAAGGCATCGAGAAGGGACAGTCCTTCCAGGGTGGTATAGCCGAGGATTCCGACGCCGAGTGAGCCGGCCAGCAGGGCCATTGCGGAAAGTCCGTGGATGGCGAGGCGCCGGGCGAAGTGGGCGCTGGGCAGGACGGGTTGCTGTTTGGATTCGTACATGGCGTCAGGGGAGACGATGGATTCAGCGATGTGGGGACGAGGCACTCAACGGATGGCATGGTGCGCTCTCCGGTCCCGGGAGGTTCAGGGAATTGGAACAGAAGCATTGCGCCGCGAACAGGGCTGGCTGGATTGATTTTGGCGGATCCTGACCCCACCCCTTGGTGGCAGGCTTCCCGCAAATCAGGATTGGCGAAGGGGGCTGGGTTTCGGAGAGTGTCCGGACGCATGAAGAAGAAGCCGGCAGCTACATCACAGGAACGCGCGTTTTCGTCGATCGTCGTGGACGGGATCGAACGGGCGCCCAGCCGAGGCATGTTGTATGCCACGGGATTCAAGAAGGAGGACTTCAAGAAGCCGCAGGTGGGCGTGGCATCCACGTGGTCCATGGTGACGCCCTGCAACATGCACATCGACCAGTTGGCGGTGAGCGTGGCGATGGGGATCAACGATGCGGGTGGCAAGGCGGTTGTCTTCAATACCATCACGATCTCGGACGGCATCTCGATGGGTACCGAGGGCATGAAGTACTCGCTGGTGTCGCGCGACGTGATCGCGGACTCGATCGAGACGGTGGTGGGCTGCCAGGGCTTTGACGGGTTCGTGGCGGTGGGTGGATGCGACAAGAACATGCCGGGCTGCGTGATGGCGATGGCGCGGTTGAACCGGCCGTCGATCTTCGTGTACGGCGGCACGATCATGCCTGGCACGCACGGGGAGAAGGACGTGGACCTGGTGAACATCTTCGAGGCGGTGGGCAAGCACGCCGCGGGCAAGTGCACCGAGGAGGAAGTGGAGGCCATTGCCGAGGTGGCGATCCCGGGCGCGGGTTCGTGCGGCGGCATGTACACGGCGAACACGATGGCATCGGCGATCGAGGCGCTGGGGTTGAGCCTCCCGAATTCGTCGGCGCAGGCGGCGGTGTCGAACGAGAAGACCAACGACTGTGAGCGCGCGGGTGCGGCGGTGATGGAACTGATCCGTCGCGGCATCAAGCCGCGGGACATCCTGACCAAGGAGGCCTTCGAGAATGCGATGACGGTGGTGATCGCGCTGGGTGGTTCGACGAACGCAGTGATGCACCTGATCGCGATGGCCCATTGTGCCGGTGTGAAGCTCACGCTGGATGACTGGACGCGCATCGGGAAGAAGGTGCCGGTGCTGGCGGACCTGAAGCCGAGCGGCAAGTACGTCATGTCCCGCCTGGTTGAGATCGGCGGCACGGTGCCCCTGATGAAGATGCTCCTCGATGAGGGCCTGCTGCACGGCGACGTGATGACCGTCACCGGGAAGACGATGCGGGAAAACCTCAAGAAGGCTCCGAAGTATCCGAAGGGCCAGGACATCGTCCGGGGCTTCGACAATCCGATCAAGTCGAGCAGCCACCTGGTGGTGTTCCGCGGCAATCTTTGCCCGGGTGGTGCGGTGGGCAAGATCTCGGGCAAGGAAGGCCTGCACTTCAACGGCAAGGCGATCGTGTTCGAGAACGAGGAGACGGCCCTGCAGGGCGTCCTCAACGGCAAGGTGAAGCCCGGCCACGTGATCGTGATCCGGTACGAAGGACCCCAGGGCGGCCCCGGCATGCGCGAGATGCTTTCGCCGACCTCGGCGATCATGGGCAAGGGTATCGGCAAGGACGTGGCGCTCATCACGGACGGCCGTTTCTCGGGTGGTTCGCACGGGTTCGTCATCGGGCACGTCACGCCCGAGGCCTATGCCGGTGGACCGTTGGCCGTGGTGAAGAACGGGGACTCCATCCGCATCGATGCGGAGAAGCGCGCGATCACGCTGGAGATCCCGGCGAAGGAGTTGGATGCCCGGTTGCGGAAGTGGAAGCAGCCGAAGCCGCGCTACACCCGGGGCGTGCTGGCGAAGTACGCTGCGACGGTGTCGTCTGCGTCGTTGGGCGCGGTGACGGATCTGGGGCTGTGATCTGGTGGATCGGACTGATCCATTTTCAAAGGGGCGCATGAAGACACAATTGCTGGGGAGATCGTCGTTGGCGGTTTCGCGGTTGGCGTACGGGTGTTGGCGGTTGGCGGGGTCCGAAGGGGCTGCGCCGCCGGCGGACGGGGATGCCACGGGCAAGCGTGCGGTGCATGCGGCCCTGGACGCGGGGTATGCGTTCTTCGACCTCGCGGACATTTACGGCGGGGGTGAGTGCGAGCGGATCTTCGGGTTGGTCCTGAAGGAACGTCCGGGCACCCGCGACCGGATCGTGGTGGCGAGCAAGTGCGGGATCCGGCGACTCGGGGAACCGGCGGGTGCGGTGGGGCGATACGACTTCTCCGCGGCGTACATCGAGGCCTCGGTCGAGGGATCGTTGCGTCGGATGGGACTGGAGACGATGGACCTGTTGATGCTCCACCGGCCTGATTATCTGATGGATCCGGCGGAGGTTGCGGGGGCGTTCGTGCGGTTGCGGGCGGCGGGCAAGGTGCGGGAGTTTGGAGTCTCGAACTTCCGGCCGAGCCAGGTGACGGCGTTGCAGCGCGCGTGCGGGTTTCCGCTGGTGACGCATCAGGTGGAGGTCAGCCTCATCCATACGGCGGCGCTGGAGGATGGGACGCTCGATCAGTGCCTGATGGACGGGATGACACCGACGGCGTGGAGTCCCCTGGGGCGCGGGCAGCTGGGCGATGGGGAGTTGGCCGGACTCGGGGCGGCGGTTCAGGCGCGGGCGGAGCGTGTGCGGGCGGAATTGGATGTCCTCGCCCCGAGCTACGGCGTGAGCCGCACGCAACTCGCGGTGGCGTGGCTCCTCAAGCATCCGACGGCGATGGTGCCGGTGGTGGGATCCGTGAATCCGGTGCGGATCGCGGCGTTGGCGAAGGCGGCGTCGGTGGAGATCAGCCGGGATGATTGGTACCGGTTGCTGGTGGCGTCGCGTGGGGAACGGTTGCCGTAGTCAATTCGCGGCGGCATCCGCAGACTGGCGCCGATGAACGGCGTGATGCGGACCACGGTGACGGTGACGGCGGCGTTTCTCGCGGCGGGGTGCGTGCACCTGCGTCGGGAGACGCTCGATGGGTCGGTTCGTGCGGTGGAGCGCGCGATTGGCGGGCACATCGCGTTCCTGGCGGACGACCTTCTGGAGGGGAGGGCGGCAGGGGCTCGGGGGCATGAGATTGCGGCGAGGTACGTGGCGACGCAGTTCGGGAAGCTGGGACTCCAGCCCGGGCTGGGTACCAACGGATGGTTTCAGGTGGTGCCGTTCCTGGAGAGTCAGGTGGTGGAGGAGAGCCGACAGATGAGCCTGCGGCATCCGGGTGGCACCGAGGTACTCGACTGTCCGGCGGACTTCCTGATTGGAGCGCCATTCATTGGGACGAACGTGTCGGTGACAGCGCCGCTGGTGTTCGTGGGATTTGGGGTTCGGGCGCCGGAGTTGGGGCACGACGACCTCGCCGGGGTCGACCTGCGCGGGAAGATTGCGGTTGTTTTGTCGAAGGCCCCTTCGCGGTTTCCGGCGACGGCGCTCGCGCATCATTCCCACGTGCGTCAGAAGGCGAAGGCCCTCGCGGATGCGGGTGCCATCGGTGTGATTTCGGTGCCGACCCCGAAGGATCTGGTTGAGTCGCCGTGGGCGCGGCAGGTGATGCAGTCGCGGTTTCCTGCGATGCGGTGGACCTGGGAGGATGGTCGGCCGGCGGACGTGGTGCCGGAGTTGAAGGTCACCGGGAACCTGAGTCCGGCTGGGGCAGCGAAGGTGTTTGCGCGTGGGGCCAAGCCCTTGGCGGAGGTGCTGGCGGCGGGGGAGCGGGGGGAGGTTCAGGGTTTCCCATTGAACGTGGAGGCGACGCTTTCCGTGCGTGCCGAGCAGCGGCGGTTGACCAGCCCGAACGTGATTGGCGTGTTGCCCGGTTCAGACCCGGAGTTGGCGGGAGAGGCGGTGGTGGTGACGGCGCACCTGGACCATCAGGGGATCGGAACGGCGGTGAACGGGGACGCCGTCTACAACGGGGCCTACGACAACGCGGTTGGCGTGGCGATGATGCTGGAGACGGCGCGGGCTTTGGCGACGGAGGGGAAGCGTCCGAAGCGGACGGTGGTGTTCTCGGCGGTGACGGCGGAGGAGAAGGGGTTGCGGGGATCCGAGTATCTGGCGCAGTTCTTTCCCCAGGGCAACGGGCGTCCGGTGGCCAACGTGAACCTGGACATGGTGCTGGTGACGCAACCGACGCGGAAGTTCACGGTGCTGGGAATCGAGCATTCGACGATGCGCGATCCGGTGGAGAAGGCGGCTGGGCGGGCAGGCCTGGAGTTGGTGCCGGATCCGAGGCCGGAGCGGGTGACGTTCATCCGGAGCGACCAGTACTCGTTCATCCGGCAGGGAGTGCCGGCGATCTTCCCGAAGGTGGCGGACATTCCGGGGACGAAGGCGAAGCCGGGCGAGGTGACGCCGGAGGTCTTCGTGAAAGACCACTATCACCGGCCTTCGGATGACCTGTCCCTGCCGCGCGATGGGGAGTCTTCGGTGAGGTTTGTGCGGTTCATGGTGGATGTGGTCCGCCAGGTGGGGGACGCCAAGGAAGCCCCGCGGTGGAACCAGGGGGATTTCTTTGGGGAGATGTTTGGGAAGGGGAGGTGAGGGGATGGGACCTATGGGACGGATAGGACCTATGGCCTGATGACCAAGCCATAGGTCCCATAGGTCCCACCCCCCGCCTTCACCGCGCCTTCGGAATATACCCGATCGACGTCTGGATGGCGTGGGTGCAGGAGCAACCGGCGGAGGTTTCCGGGGCGAGGAGGAGGCCGCCAGCGGGGATCATGGAGAGCCAGCAACCGGAGCGGATGCCCATGAACTGGGAACGTTTGTCGGAGGCGAGGTCCCACATGCCGTGGAAGTGGTGCCGGAAGAAGATGGCGTCCTTGCCGGCGGACATGACGCCGCAGCCGCGGCGTTCGGGGAGGTCCTTGCGCAGGGTTTCGCCGGTGGTGAGGTTGAAGGAGCGCTGGTCGGAGTAGAAGACGTCGCCGATGACGACGGGGTGCTGGAGGTGGCCGGAGTGGTGGCCCTTGTCCTCCTTGTGGGACTCGTTCCAGAGGACGCGGCCACCGATGGCGGCGGCGATGTCATCGCCGGAACCGGCGGGCTGCTTCTGGGAGGGGGCGTTGAAGGCGGTGGTGTGGAAATGCTTGTTCTTGTCCGTGCCGGTGACGACGACGGTGTTCTTGCCGTAGACGAGGTACGTCATGAACTGCAGGGAGGAGAAGTCGTGGTCCTTCTCCCAGAGTTTCTTGCCGGTGCGTTGGTCGAGGCAGACGAGGTGTTGGTCGGTGAGGAGTTCGTTCTGGATGCGGCAGGTGGCACTCTGCACGGCGGCGGGGTTGCGGCTCTCGATGAAGAAGATCATGCCGTCGCCGATGGTGATGGTGGAGTTGAGCACGGCGCCGCCCTTGTATTCCCAGAGGGATTTGCCGGTGGCGGGATCGAGCGCGAAGAGCAGGTCGCTGGTGACGCGGCTGACCTGGTCTGGGGCGTATTCCTCGTACCATTCGCCGTCGTCGCCGAGGTAGGAGCCCTCGGGTTTGACGCGGCTGCCGATGAGGAGGTCGCGGCCGGCGGCGACGTAGGACCAGTCGCGCGGGCCATTGGCTCCGGAACGGGGAACCTCGAAGCGGCGGGCGCGGCTGCCGGACTGGCCGTCGATGGCCATGCAGAACTTGTTGTGGACGAGGTAAAGGGTGTCGCCGGAGGCGGCCATGTTGGAGCAGTCGCGGGTGACGTTGGCGCGGCGGACCTCGGGAGCGGACCAGTTCCAGAGGATCGAGCCGTTGTAGGCGTCGAGGCCGAAGAGGATGCGGTTGCCCTGAATGAAAAGGCGTCCGTTGACGGAGAGCGGGGCGGGGTTGCGGTTGCCGCGATCGGGCATGGGGCGAGGGCCGGGGTCACCCCACCAGGCGACCTGGAGATCGCCCTTCACGAGTTCGTCCTGGGAGCAGGAGGAGTTGTCGGGTCCACCGTATTGGTGGCCCCATTCGCCGCCGCCGGGGAGTTTGCCGCGGGTGAACACGAGGGCGAGCTGCGGATTGGAGCCGGCCTTGGCTTCGGCCAGCGGAGAGCCTTCGAGCCATTTGCGGTAGGCGGGAAGGTCGATGTCGGTACCGACGACGGCGAAGGTTCCACCGCTGGGACGGAGGACCCGGTGGAGTTCGGCGGCGGGGATGGCCGGGGGCTTTTGGCCGGAGAGGACGATCAGGTTGGCGATGAGGTCGCCGTAGGGAAGTTGGGCACCGGGGATGTGGTGGACGGAGGCTCGGATGCCCTGGGCGCCGGATTCGGTGAGGGCAGCGCGGAGGTTGGGGATGCGGGCGGCGTCAGGCTCGACGAGGACGAGGTCGGCGGAGATCTGGCGTGCGAGTTCGGCTGCGAGTTGACCGTCGGTGGCGCCGAAGAGGAGGGAGTAGCCATCCCGGGCACCGAGGCTGGCGATGGCCTGGGCGGTGGCGGCGGGAGAGGCGGCCTTCGAGGGGGCGGTCAAACGGGCAGGCCGATAGTAGAATGAGGTGTCGAACTGGTACCGGCGCGAGACGACGGGACGACCGTCTTCATCGGGGGCCACGAGGCGGTAATGGTGTTCGAGGTCGGGTTCGAGGTTATCGAGGGTGACCGAGTGGCTGGTCCGGACCTGTTGATCACCGAGGGGGCGGGTGGTGCCGTCCGGGAGTTCGAGGGTGAGCCGGGTGGGTTGGGCCGACTCGGTTTCCCAGGTAACGACGGCGGTGCGGCGGTCGGACCAGTCGACGAACGGACCGAACGCGGGCTTGAAGAAGCGCGGGGTGGGGGCGGGCTTGGGGAAGATCGCCTTCTTGGCGGTGTAGTGCGCGGCAATTTCCTCGGACTTGAGGGCGCGGCGATAGACACGGACGTCGTGGATGGCGCCGGTGAGAGGGTAGCGTTCGTCGTCGTCCTTGTAGGCGCCGATGACGAAGGGGGTGGAGGGCGGGTAGAAGATGGGGCCGGACTGTGCGCGGGAGGAGGCGGTGAGTTCGCCGTTGACGAAGACGCGCATCTCGGTGCCGTCGTAGGTGCCGGCGACGTGGTACCAGTGGTTCGTCTCGAAGGGCTTCGTGGAGGCGAGGTAGGTGAGCTTGCCGGCCTTCTCGGTGGCGAGGCCGAGGGAGAAGTTGGAGTTTACGAAGCCGAGGAGCCATCCGCGTTCGAACTCGCCGTTGTCCTGGATGGCTCCAACGAGGCCGCCCCACTGGGTGACCTTGTCGACGCGTACCCAGGCTTCGGCGGTCATTTCGGTGGCGGGAAGGACGGTCCTGTCGATACCGGAGGCGATGACGATGGATTCGTCGCGGCCGGCGAGTTCGACGCGGGCGGGGGGCGGGTCCTTGACGACGCGTGGGGAGCCGGAGAAGGAGATTTCCTTGCCGGAGATGGCGCGCATGCCGGAGTTCTGGGTTCGGTCCGGGGAGAATTCCCAGTGCCCGATGAGGCCGGTTTCCTGGCCGAGCGCGGCTACCGGGGAGAGGGCGAAGGCGACGGCGAGGGTCGTGATCCACGGATTCAGGCTGAAAGGGGCCGGAGGGCGATCCACAGATTTCACCCTGAAAGCGTCAGTTGGGTTATCCACAGATTTCACAGATTTCACAGATGGACAGGAACAAGAGGCGCCACCGCTTTGCAGTTTCCCTGTCACCCGCGGGGTGAAACGACAGTCTCCCTCAACCGGCTTCCAATCCGTGGAATCGGTGTAATCTGTGGATCCAACCGCCTTTTTTAGGTTCACGGATTTCACAGATGGGAGAAGGCGCGCCTCAGACTCGTGGTGATGGGTGGATCCGGCGGTTCGGTTGAAGTTCATGGCTGGGTCCTACTGGGAGGCCTGGGTGGCGCCTTGGCGGAGGCAGTGGATGGAACCCTGGTCGGTGGAGACGAAGACGGCGCCATCGGCGGCGGCGATGCCATAGGCGCGGCCGGTAACCTTGCGGGTCCAGGAGACCTTGCCGGTGGTGGCGTCGATGCCGACGACCTCGTCCTTGCCGCCGGCGACGAGGGTATCCCCGGCGAGGACGATGCAGTGTTGCCAGGAAGACGGGGCTTTCCAGAGGAGGCACTGGTCCATGCCCTGGGTGGCGTCGTCGAGCTTGCGTCCGAGGTCGGCGAGTTGGGTCTGGATGGCGGTGCGGTCGGCCTCGGTGCCGGGCTTGGTGCCGAGGGATTTCAGCTTCTTGCCGAGGGTGCCCTGTTCGCGGGTGAGGCGTTTGCGTTCGCGGGCGAGGTCGAGATATCGGGCGCGGTCGAGGGCGGTGATCTCGGTGTCGGAATGGAGGTAGGAGCGGGTGGGCGTCACGATCATGTGGTTGCCCTGGAAGGTAGCGAGTTGATCGGAACGACCGTCCTCGACGGCGCCGAGCTGGCCGGTCTTGCCGGGGCCGAACACGAGCATGTCGTCGGTCAGGAGGGCGTAGGTGCCGCCGGCGCCTTCGACGACGCGGACGCGCTTGCCGCTCTGGAGATCGCAGACGGCGGGGTTGTCGCGTCCGGCGGGGACATAGAGGCGGGATTTTGAAGCGAGGAGGTAGCCTTGGGCAGGAAGGTCGCCCTGGATCTGGCGCCACTTCTCGGAGCCGTCGGCGGCGTTGAGGGCGACGAGGTGGACGCCTTCGGCCGGGAACATTCCCGCGGTGGTGAAGACGGTGCCGTCCTGGACGACGAGCGAGGTGCGGACGGGCCAGACGGAAATGAGTCGGCCGTTGCCGGGGATACGGCGGTCGACGGGTGTGGCGCGCGTCTTCCAGGTGAGTTTGCCGGTGGCGGCGTCGACGCAGTAGACGCATCCGTCGTCGGAGCCGAAGTAGGCGCGGCCGTCGACGATGGAGGGGGCGAGACGGACGGGGCCTTCGGTGTGGAAGGTCCAGATCGGGGCCCCGGTACGGGCGTCGAGGCAGCGGACGGAGTCGTCGGCGGAGGAGCCGAAGTAAGCGCGGTTGGCGGCGACGACGACGTGGAAGGCGCGGTCGAAGAGTTGGCGCGGCTTCAGGTCGTAGACCTTGTTCCAGCCGTCCCATTTGGCCTCACCCTGCCAGGCGGGTTGGGGCGGGTGCTGGGATTGCCAGGACCAGGCTTCGGTGAGGGATTTGGGGAGTGGATCGGGGGAAACGCCGCTGCGGGAGTAGTCGCGTCGATAGGTGGGCCAGTCCGAGGCTTGGGCGGAGGCGGTGCCCAGGGCGAGGGTGAGGAGGGTGGTGAGGAGGGGGGCGACCCGCCTCCTGACGTCGGCGGCTACCGGGAGTGGCGAGAGGGGGGCGACCCGCCTCCTGACGTCGGCGGCTACGGCGGGGGCAGGGAAGGGAGGGGACTGCCTCCTGACGTCGGCGGCTACGGGGAGTGGATTCATGCGGGGAGGAGAGAGGGGTTTTGGACGAGGCGGCCGGATTCGAGTCGGAAGGTGCGGGTGGCGAAGGGGGCGGCGTCGTTGCCGTGGGTGACGACGAGGACGGCGCCGCCCTGGCGGCGGAAGCGGTCGAGGTGCTGGAAGACGAGTTGGGCGTTGGCAGGGTCGAGGTTGCCGGTGGGTTCGTCGGCGAGGATGAGGGCGGGCTTGCGGGCAAGGGCGCGGGCAAGGGCGACGCGTTGGCGTTCGCCGGCGGAGAGGGTACCTGGGTGGGCGTTGCGGCGGTCAGAGAGGCCGAGGTCGTGGATGAGGGAGTCGACGGAGGAGGCGAGGGAGCGGGCCTGGGTGGTGGACATGCCCGCGAGGATGTTTTCGCGGACGGTGAGGTAGGGGACGAGGTGGAACAGTTGGAAGACGAAGCCGAGGCGCGAGGCACGGAATTCGGCGCGCTGGCTGGCGGAGAGGGAGTAGAGGTCGGTGCCGCCGACGGAGACGGTGCCGGATTCGGGTCGGAGCATTCCACCGATCGTGAGGAGCAGGGTGGATTTGCCGCAACCGGAGGGGCCCTGGAGCACGGCGAATTCGCCGGCGGGGATTTCGAGGGAGACATCGACGATTCCGGCGACGCTGCCGGGTCGTGCGGCGTAGTTCCGCGTGAGGTGGGAGCAGGTGACCATGTTCAGTCGGCGCGGAGGGTTTCCGCCGGGTCCTGGGCCACGGCGATCATGGCGGGGAGGAAGGCGGCGAGGGCGGCGAAGGCCGGAGTCACCAGCAGGGCCCAGCCGAGAAGGGCGGGTTCGGAGGCGAAGCCACCGGCGGTGACCGGGTAGAGCTTCGGGCCGTAGTGGAGTCCGACAGCGTTGCCGAGGAGGTAGCCGAGGGCGGCCCCGGCGATTCCGAGGAGGGCGGCGCGGCCGAGGAAGAGGGCTGCGATGCGACCGGAGCCGTGGCCGAGGGCGCGCCAGAGACCGAGTTCGGCGCGGCGTTCGCGGACGTTGAGGGCGGCCAGGATGCCGACCCACGCGGCGCCGATACCGAGGACAAGGGGGACTGCGAAGCGGGAATATCGTTCGGCGGTCTGGCGTTGTTTGGCGCGGGCATCGGCCATGGTGCGCATCTGGAGCACCTGGGCCTCGGGAAGGAGTTGCGTGAGGGCGGCGCGGAGTTGCGTGAGGGGATCCTGATCGGCGGTCAGGCAGAGGCAGTCGATGGCCTTGATCTCGGAGATGCGTCCCGGGAGGTTGAGGATGGCCTGGGCGTCGGGGAGCGAAGTGAACAGGCGGATGTCGTCGTCGGTACCGCTTTCGACGAGGACCTTTTCCACGGTGAGGAGTCGGCCCTGGACGGGGAGTGGGGCGCCGGGTTTGGCGCCGAGGCGGCGGGCGAGGAGGTATCCGACGTGAGCTTTGCCGGGGGCGATGTTGAAGCCCATGGGTTGCTTCTTGTCGCCACCCCCGACGACGGCGGGACCGAGGCCGGTCAGGATGGCTTCGCGATCACCGATGGGGATGCGGCGCTCGAGCGAGGCGGTGAGGTGGTTGAAGCTGACGAAGGTCTGGGCGCCGCTGGCGAGGCGCTGGACGGCGTCGGCCGGCAGGGTCTTGTCCGAGTAACCGGTGGCGAAGAAGAGTTCGGGATCGGTTTCGCGGGGGATGATGCGCAGGTTGAAGCCGAGGTCGCGGACGACTCGGCGGGTTTCGCGTTCGGCGGCGGTGGTGAGGAGGCGGATGACCACGAGGAGTGCGACGGCGGCGACGAGACCGAGCAAGGAAAGCGCCGCGTTGAAGCGGTGGTGTCGCAGTTCGCGGAGGATGAGGGAGAACAGGGGCATCAGCGGGAGGAGGAGCGGATGAAGAGCCAGGTGCCGGCGGTCAGCACGGCGGTCGCAGCCCCGGCGAGGAAGATCCAGAGGGTGCGGTGGGGCTGGGGAGGATCGGTCCGATCGGACGGATCCGACCGATCCGACGGATCTTCGGTGGGGGAGTCGACGGATTCCTCGGAGTAGCCGAGGGCTTGGGCGGTGCCGGCGTTCTTCTTCTTTTGGCCGGGTTGCGGGCCCCGTTCGATGATCCGGCTGACTTCGGCGCGGACCATGGGGTTTTCGGGGTCGAAGCCGAGGACCTTGGTGGCGACTTCCTGAAGGCTGCGGTCCCAACGGCCGGGATAGAGGGGGCCGCGGAGCCAGGCGCGGTCGAGGTCGCATTCGCAATCCTGACCGATGAGGACGAGGCGTTCGCGGAGGACGGTCTGGGTGATGAGGGGACCCTCGAGCGGGGAACCGAGCCGGCGGCCGCGGCCGTAGAGAAGGGCGAGGCGGGGTTGTTCGGAAGGGGCGGGTTCCAATCCGAGTCCCCAGAGGAGGATGGCTTCGGCGGCCTGGGCGGCGGCTGGGAGGACGATGAGTTGCGGAGGGATATCGACGGGCTTGGGCATGCCCGGGATCAGCTTGGCGGTGGCGTCGATGGCGGCTTGGGCAGCGGCCTGGGCCCGCTGGTTGGCGGCGGCGTCGGAACCTTCGATCAGGAGGACGAGGCCGTAGGCACGGAGGGATTCGCGGTAGAGCCGATCGCGGAAGGGCGAGGTGGCGACGGACTCGAGGAGCTTGAGGGCGTCGAGGGTGGCGTTGGTGAGGGTCGCGATGGGAAGCGTCCGGGAATCCGCGTCGACGAGGCGGAGGGTGGCGGGATCACCGGGGCGCTGGGCGGGGCCGGTTTCGAGGGCGATGTTCGAGTCGAGGAGCATGACTGCGGCGGCCTGTTCGAGGGCGCGGCGGGAGTCAGCGGGGAAGGAGGGCGGGGCCGACAGTTCGAGCCGATAGGCGCCGGCGGCGGCGGCGAGGTCGATGAAGCCGGTATCGCGGACCGAGTAGCGGCAGGCGAGGGCCAGCCCTGCGCCGGCAAGGCAGAGGCCGAATCGAACCAGTGGTTGGAATGTGCGTAACCGCATCTGAATCGGGGACGCTACAGGGCTCCGCAGTCCGGACAATCCGCAATCCGGTGGAGGCGGAGCAATTTAACCTGAAAGGCACGTAGGTCGGCGACGAGGAGCTTTCCGGCGAGGGTCTGGCCGAAGCCGGCGACGAGCTTGATGACCTCGAGCGCGGCGAGGGAGCCCGCGGTGCCCGGGACGGCACCGACAACGGGGAAGCGCCGGGTCCAATGGGTGCTGGGTTCGGGGTAGAGGCAGCGGAGGCAACCGGTCTGCCCCGGGAGGAAGGTGGTCAGGTGGAAGTCGAGGTCGTAGACGGCGGCTTCGACCATGGGGCGCCGCTGGGCCATGGCCTCGCGGTTGAGGAGGTACCGTTCCTGGAAGAGCGGGGCGCAATCGACGACGACATCGGCCTGGGCGACGAGGCGGGCGGCGTTGTCCTCGGAGATGTTGGCGGGTTCCGCAATGATCTCGAGACGGGGATTGAGGGCCTTGAGTCGGCGGATGGCACTCTCGATCCGTGGTTGGCCGAGGTGATCGTGGGTCATCAGCAACTGGCGGTTGAGGTCGCTGGGACGGAGGTTTCCGCCGTGGGCGAGGACGAGTCGCCCGATGCCGGCGGCGGCGAGTTCGAAGGCGACGACACCGCCGAGGCCGCCGGCACGGGACACGAGGACCGAGGCGCCCTTGAGCCGGCGTTGGCCGAGTTCACCAATGCCGTCGATTGGGAGTTGCCAGTCGTAGGTGGCGCGTTCCTCGTCGGTGAGTTGGGGTAGGTCCGCCTCAGGTCTGGGGAACGGAGGTGGGTTCGATTCGGCCATCGCGCAATTGGAGGGCGTAGTCAGCGAGGCGGGCGGCCTCGCGACGGTTGTGGGTGATGTGGAGGAGGGTGACGCCGGTGCGCTGGCGGATGTCGGAAAGGACATCGCAAATCTCGGCGCGGGTTTCGTCGTCGAGGGCGGAGAGGGGTTCGTCGAGGCAGAGGACCTGTGGATGGAACGAGAGGGCGCGGCCGAGGGCGACGCGCTGGGCTTCGCCGCCGGACAGACCGAGGGGAAGTCGATCGAGGAGGGGAGTGAGGCGGAGCCAGGAAGCGAGTTCGTCGACGCGTGCGGCGATGCGGTCAGCGGGCCAGCGGCGGACGTCGAGAGCGAAGGCGAGGTGTTGGCGGACGGTCAGGTGGGCGAAGAGGGCGCCGTCCTGGGGGACTAATCCGACGCCGCGGGCGCCCGGGGGTTCGAGGGTGACGTCGCGACCGTCGATGCGGATGTGGCCGGACACGACGGTGCGGAGGCCGCAGACGGCTTCGAGGAGGGTGGTCTTGCCGGTACCGGTGCGGCCCATGAGGGCGGTGTGGCTGCCGCGCGGGATGCGGCAGGAGACGTCGGTGAGGCGGAAGGCTCCGACCTGAAGGGTGATGTGGTCGAGTTCGATCACGGCTTCAGAGGGAACGGTTGAAGGGTTGGTTGAGGCCGTAGGAGCGGATGAGGACCAGGACGGTGACGGCGGCGGCGACCATGAGGAGGGAGACGGCGACGGCGGCCTCGAGGTTGCCGACGCTGAGTTCGAGGAAGACGGTGGTGGGGAGGACTTCGGTCTTCATGCGGGTGGCTCCGGAGAAGACGAGGATGGGGCCGAATTCGCCGAGGGCGCGGGCCCACGCGAGGGTGGCGGCGGTGAGGATGCCGCGGCGTGCGGAGGGGAGGACGACGCGCCAGAAGGCTTCGCTGCGGTTGCATCCGAGCGTGAGGGCGACCTGTTCGGGGCGCGGGGAGAGTTGTTCGAAGGTGGCGCGCATGGTGCGGACGGCGAAGGCGCAGGCGACCATGAACTGGGCGAGGATGATGCTGGGAACGGCGTAGGTGATGGGGAACACGCGTTCGAGGGCGCGGAGGGGCGGGGCCTGAAAGAGGATCAGGAGGCTGATGCCGATGACGAGCGGGGGCAGGACGATGGGGATGTCGAGGAGGGCATCCAGGAGGGCTTTGCCGCGGAACTGGAGGTGGGTCATGAGGTAGCCGATGGGAACGGCGACCCAGAGGGAGAGGAGCGTGCTGAGGGTACAGGTGAGGAGGCTGAGCCGGACGGCGTGGCGGATCTCGGGGCTCTGGAGCGCGCGCCAGAGGTGGCCGGGAGAGGTGTAGAACGTGTCGGCGCCGAGGGTGGCCAGAAGGAGGAGGATGTAGGTTCCGCCGAGCACGCCGAGTGCGGCGAAGAAAGGGCGGTCCGACGCTGGCCGGTGCTGCGTGGGCGAAGGGGGCTGGGTCATGGCTGGCGGGAAGGCCCTCTCCACTTGAAGCCCATTCGCTCGAAGTTCTGGCGGGATTCGGCTGACTGGATGGCGAGGAGCAACCGCTCCATGAGGTGGGCGTTGGCGGACTGGTTGCCGACGGCGTAGGGCTGGACGGCGAGGGCGCCGGGTTCGCGGAGTTCGATGACGTCGAGTTGGTCGCGGACCTGGCTGGCGTTGGCGGCGTAGACGAGGGCGACGTCGAGCCCGCCGGCGCGGAGTTGGTTGAGGAGCAGGTCGCCAGTGGGGGCCTGGACGGCGACGTTGGGCGTGACCTTTTCGTACAGGCCGAGTCGCTTGAGGAGGCGTGCCGTCAGGGCGCCGAGGGCGCTCTGCTGTTCGTGGGCGAGGCCGACGCGGAGGCCGGGGCGGCCGAGGTCGGCGAGTTGGTTGATGCCGCGCGGATTTCCCTTCTGCGTCAGGAGAACCATCGCGGTCTCGGAAACGTCGGACGAGGGCTGGAAGTAGTTCGTGACCGTCACCATGAACGAGGTGTCGCAGGCGAAATAGGCGTCGGGCTTCTGGCCGGCGCGGATCTGGGCGGTGAGGATTCCGCAGCCGTTGTAGACCCGGGTGATGGTGACGCCTTCGCGTTTCTCGAAAGCCTGGAGCGTGGGTTCGACGGCGGAGCGGTTGACCGCGCCGCTGTAGAGGAGGACTTCAGGATGCGGGGTCCAGACGTCTCCTTCGACGACCTTGTATCCCTGGCTGCCGAAGGTCGGCAGGCCGCGATCCCGGGCGGAGAGGAAGCGGGCGAAGTGCAGGGCGAGGGTGGGTTGTTCGCAGGCCTTCAGGACGCAGATCGAAACGTCGGAGGTGAACCCGGCGAGTTCAGGCGCGTGGACCGCGGCGAGGTCGGGGTATTGGGCCGCGGTGGCGTCCCAGACGATGCCTGCGTCGACGCTGCCGAGTTTCACG
>CAIMMI010000081.1 GCA_903842505.1 uncultured Verrucomicrobiota bacterium
CAAGATCCGTTCGGTTGGGGTTGGCCTCATCGGGTATGACGTGACCAAGTTCGCGAGGACCCCTCGGGTTTACCTTGTTCCAGCGGGTCTGGACATGATGCGCGTTCCAGGCAGCCCAACCACGGTGCGCCAGTTCAACGTGGTCGACCAGTTGCTTCCTTTCCCGTCGGCTGTTTCCGGAGAAATCATCGGAAAAACCGATTATCTCCCGATGGTGGATACCATCTCGGTGCCGTCGGGTTTTCTCGGGATCCGGACGATTCCGGATTTCATCGCTTACTATAACGCGGACAACTTTGACGAAGGCACAAAGTCGAACTCCCGGTTAGTGGGGCGCTCTGTCTGGAACACCCAGTGGGTTTTAATCCTGCGTGGGCGCGAGTTGGATGGAGCAGATCCGAACCGAGGGCTGGACAATCTCATTCTTGGATCCCCTTCAGGTCCGAGACGTTTGGGTGGTTTGACAGATATTGAACTGCGGATGACGACGGATGCGTCTTCGGGCCAGTAATCCAGAAGGCTTAATCATGAAGAACTCTCTTATCGGCTTGCTGGTCATTTGGATGGTAGGCGTTTGGAGCGTGCCCTCGCTGGCATCGGGTTTGTACGAGCAGGTCATCCGTCTTCAACCCGGTTGGAATGCGGTTTATCTGGATGTCCAACCCATGATTGCGGATGCCGACCGGGTGTTTGCAGGCATCCCGGTCCAGAGTGCGTGGGCATGGGATCGCCCCGGGCAGGGAGTGCAGTTTGTCGATGACCCGAACAAACTTGCTCCCGGAAAACCGGAATGGTTGACCTACTATCCGCCGGGTTCGGCCAACGCGGCCTTGAAGAATCTCTACGAGATTGAGGGTGGGCGGCCACTTCTCGTGCAGGTAGCGACCAATCGGGCAGTGGACTGGCGGGTCGTGGGTGCGCCGGCCCGATGGAGGGCGCGCTGGGTCGACAATGCCCTCAATCTGGTGGGCTTTCCGTTGGCCTCGTCGTCCACCAACACGTTTCGGACATTGCTTGGGAACGATCCAGCCTTCAGCGGTTCCCTGACGGTGCTGAAGCTCGGTACAGGTGGAGCGTGGTCTGCGGTTCCCAATCCGGATTCCGAGCGTGTGGAACCGGGACGCGCCTATTGGGTTTACTGCCGCGGGGCTTCCACCTATGGCGGTCCCCTCGAGGTTGCCACGGATCAAGGGGCCCGCATGGACTTCGGTACATCCGGGATCTTGAACACCCTGAGACTTTGGAACTCGGGAGGTACCCGACGGACTTATGCGATTGAGTCGGAACCTGGCTTCCCGGATTCGGGCGTTTCCGGGGGGGTACCCCTACGGTTCAAGCGGGTGACGGTGGATGGGCAGGGACGTCCCGTCATTGCGTGGCTTCCCTTCACCAACCGCCTGGAGGTGACGCTCGAGGCTGGTCAGAGTGAGGTGGTTTCCTTTGAATCGCTCCGGAATGAGGCCAAGCCCACCTCCCCGATCAACACCCTGACCTTTGCATCGTTACTGTCGGTCCGGGAGTCTGGCGGTTTGCGCACCCTGATGCCGATCTCGATGCAGGTGGTCCCTGGGGGCGGTGCGGCTTCGGCGGGGCGGTTGGCTGGCCTTGCGGCAGATGAGACGGTAGCCAATCCCCGAGCGGGTTTGTGGGTTGGGAATGTGACCCTGACGGCCGTGAATTTTACCGGGCATCCCACAGACAAGGAGAGTTTGAGGCCGACGCGGGATCCCTTCGATTTCCGGATCATCCTGCATGTTGACAACCGAGGTGATGTTCGGTTGTTGCAACGGGCGATGCTGATGTGGAAGAGCACCAACGACCGTGGCCAGGGGCGTTATGTCGTGGCGACCGATGAAGAGTTGGCGGCGAGAAGCGGATGGACGGGCGTCGGGTTGAGGAGTGGACAGGATGCAACGAGGCGTTTCTCAGCGCCTGCATTCGGGTTCAGTGGCACACGACCCATGATGATGACCAACGGATCCATGGGTTTGGGGACGCTGTCCTGCAGTGTTTTCATGGATTCCAAGGATCCACTGAATCCTTTCAGACATATGTACCATCCGGATCATGACAATCTGGCGTCCAAGGTGGATCCGATTACTGGGGCGATACCGTATTCCCGCGCTATCGAGTCCTTCAAGTTTACCCGGAATCTCTTTCTGACATTCACCGCCAAGGCTCCGGTTGGTCCCGGACAACAGGTGTTTGGGCCAGATATCCCCGGTTATGGCGATACCCGACTGGGGGGCGTGTACCGCGAGGACATTCTCGACTTGCAGAATCGGCCGATCCGGATGGAAGGAGTCTTTACAGTCCAGCGGGTGGTATCGGTGGGTGTCCTGAATGACGGGGAGTGACCAAGGAGAAACTAAGCATGAATGCATTGAAGACTGGATGTCTGGCCTGGATGTTGGGGATTTCCTGCTCCCTGCCGCAGGCCTTGGCGCTCTACCCGGAACCCGGGAACATCTATTACGGTGTGCTTCGGGGACAGGGCGGTCGGGTTCTGACGCCTGAGGATGGTGTGCGCCTTCGGATGACGGTGACACGCGGTTCGGGAACCAATGCTGTCACGACGGTGGTGGCCGAGACCGACATTGTGACTGCCCCAGCGGGCGGACCCAACTTCATCCTGCGCCCTTCGTTGGATGGTGGGGGTGGGCAGGCTTACTCCCCATCAGCGCTCCGTACCGGGGAACGCATCCGTGTCTTCGTGGCGAAAGAGGGCAGGGAAGTGGAGGTCGAGGGTCCTATCCCCAGTGCTGGACTCCGTGCGGAGGTATTCGCTCTCTCCCTCGTGGCTCCGTGTGGTGGGGACCTCGATGGAGACGGATTGTGTGACGACTGGGAGGAGAGGTTTTTTGGTGGAATCAACCTGACCGATGGAACCTCGGACTTTGACGGAGACCTTTTGACGGATCGCATGGAGTACGAGCAGGGGAGCGATCCTAAAAGTCCGGATTCTCCTTTGTTGGGCCTCTTCAATCCGTCGCTGGCGCCGAACGGGGAATTCACGGTGGAGTGGAACAAGGCCAACACGTCGGCCGTTTCGACTCCCAGTTACCGGTTGGAATACACGACGGACGCAGGGAAGCCCTTCCAGCCGGTGCCGCCCGGCAACGTGATGATCGATGCCCGTGCGCCAGGCAGGATCCGCATCCAGACCGGCGGAACCAACATGATGCTGATTCGCGCCCGTCAACAGTAGGCACTCTCGAGGCTAACCATGTCCTTCAGCCCTTTTGGCAGCGGATCGCGAATGCGCGCGTGGTTGATTCTCGGGGGGGGCTTGTTGGGTTTGTTGCTCCCGGAGCATCGGTTGTTGGCGGAGGGCAAGGACAAGAATGGGGTCGCACCCAACTCGATATCGGTGCCGAAAGGGCCCGGGTCGATCGAAGGCCTGGGGGATGCGTTCCAGCCCAGCCTGAACACCGGTACGACAAAGTACGGTCTTGGGATCCGGGTGCCGCCTGGCACCGGCGGGTTTACCCCCTCGGTTTCGATGGCCTATGAAGGGGGCCTGGGCAATGGCATCCTGGGGATGGGCTGGGAGTTGCGGGTGCCGTCCGTCCGGAGGCAAGTGGACAAGGGGATTCCCCTGTATGAACTGGCAGATCCCGACGCACCGGACCGCTATGTGAATGAGTCGAGGGAGGAGTTGGTGCCGGTTTCGAGTGAGACCTTCTTCTGCAAGAACGAGTCGGCCTTCATCCGATATCGCCGGGTAGGAGATCATTGGGAAGGCCATCGGCCGGACGGGACCTTGATGGTGTTTGGGGCTACCCCGTCGGCTCGTGTTCTGGATTCCAGCGTTGCCGCCGGGAAGCCAGCCCGGGTTTTTGAATGGTTGCTCGAAAGGGAGGTGGACACTCATGGGAACGTCATCCTCTATCGGTATCAGGCTGCGGGTGGGGATCAGAACCGGAACCAGCGATACCTCTCGGAGATCCAGTATGGTGCTGGCGCACCTCCCTTTTCAGCCTTCCATTTTGTCTTCCTCGAGTATGGCCCGCGTTCGGATTGGTTCGAGGATGGTCGGCCCGGATTCCTCGTCCGGACTGGCCTGCGTCTCCATCGGCTGTGGGTGGGAACCCAAGGGCTTGATCTGGGGCTGCTTCATTCCCGTGGAGATGCCAATCGGGATGGGCTCCCGGACTCATTGGTCCGGCGTTATGAATTCGATTACTTGCCGGCAGATTCGGCGTCGTCGGGAGTCTCGTTTCTGGGAGGCGTGCGTACGATCGGGGCGGATGGCAAGGCCGACCTGCCACCGATGCGTCTGGGCTACCAGTTTTCCAAGGCGCCCTTGAGTGCCAGTGCCGAGGGCTCGCATATCCTGTCGGATGCACCGCTGCCTGCGCTCCTGATGGATTCGGGGCTCACGGAGTTGGTCGATCTCAATGGGGATGGGCTTCCGGATCTCCTGCATACGGGCGGCGGGATCAGTGGTGATCTGCCGCATGAGGCTTGGATCAACCTCGGAATGGTTGGAGGGCGGCTTCAATGGGAGCCGCGGGAGATGGACGGCGATCCGCGGGCGTTCCTGCTCAATCTGGAGACAAATTCCGTTCATCTGGCGGACATCGATGGAGACGGATTGGCGGACCTTGTTTCGGCCAAGGGAACGCGGGAAGTGGAGTATTTCCGGAATGAGGGTCGGGCGCGTTGGGGAGCATCGTCCTTGATGGAGGCGACGGACGGTGCCGGGGCGATGCCGCCCCAGCCCTTTGGCGAGGAGGCAGCGCGGATGGCCGATATCAATTTCGACAAGCGATCCGACCTGGTGCGCTCTCTGGGACGAGACCGTGGGTGGGAGTTGTGGTTGAACGATGGAGCCCAGCGATACCAGCGGTCGATCGTGGAGGGTTCTTCGGCCGGTTTGATGGATGTGTCCAACGGTTTCGAGATGGAGGACCTCAACGGGGACCGGGTTCCGGACCTGGTGAAGATCGATGCGCGCGGTGTTTCCTATGCTGCTGGAATTGGACACGGGAACTTCGTCGACGATGACCTGATCGAGGTTCCGGATTGGCCCATGGAAGCGTCGTGGATCGGTCGTGTGCGGATCTCGGATATCACGGGAGACGGTCTGGCGGACTTGGTCCTGGAGCCCCCGACGGGTCAGGGGGAGTTGTGGTATTGGATCAATCGGGGCAATCGGAGTTTTACCTCCCGGCATGAGATTCTTGGTCTTCCCGTGCAGGAAAGCCCATCGCGGGTGGTTCGATGGGCGGACATCAACGGCAATGGCACGGTAGACCTCATCCAGGCGGATTCGCTTTCGGAACAACCGTTGGTGGCGGTGGACGTGGGCGCCCTGATTGGCTGCACGCCGGGCAATCACCTTTTGAATCGGATCGAGAATGGGATTGGGAGGGTTACCCGCATCACTTATCGATCTTCCATCGAGGACCGGCTTGCGGATTCGGCGACAAACAAGCCTCCGGCTTACCCGTGGCTGAAGCCTCGGCCTTGGCCAGATGCCGTACCATTTCCGGTTACTGTCGTTGCCGAGGTGGAGACGTCGGATTCCCTGGGACACCGGTACCGCAACCAGTTCCATTACCATGACGGGTACTATGACGTGGCTGAAAAGCAGTTCCGCGGCTTTGGGCGCGTGGAGCAGGTGGACGTGGGTGATTCCACAGCCCCGACGCTGGTGACCCGGTCGTATTTTGACACGGGCCGCGACCTGGAGGTGATGAAGGGCAAGCTCCTTCGATTGACGGTGGAAACGGAGCGTGGTGAGGCGTTCAGCGACGAGTCGACCGGATGGGTGGAGCCGCCCCTCAAGCTCTACCAAGGTCGGGATGAGCGTGCCGTTTCCTATGTGCACCCGATCCGAAGCATCCGAAGCGTGCGCGAGCTTGGCCAGGGGAGCCCGCGTCGGCTGGAAACCGAAATGGCGTACGACCGGTTTGGCAATGTGACGGCCAATCGCAACTACGGCATCGTGGAGGAGGGGAACCGGTCGGCCTTCGATGACGAGCGATTCACGCGCACCGTTTACGCCATCAACACCAATGCCTGGATCCTGAGGGCGGTGGCGCGGATGGTGGTTTCGGACGAGACCGGCACGAATGTGATCTCGCGGTCGGAATCGTACTATGATGACTCGACGTTTTCGGGCGCCAACTTCGGGCTAGTGACCCGGGGTGACCTGACGCTCAAGCTCGACTGGAGTCATCCCGGGAATCTCGGTTCGCCGACCAACCCGGCGCCGATCCGCTCGGCACGCACGCGCTACGACATCTATGGCAACCCTACGCTGATCCTCGACCCTTTGGCAGACCCGAAGACCGGCAATCCCGACCTGTCCAAGGGGCATGCGCGCGAGCTGGCCTACGATCCGAGATTCCACGCCTTCCCCGAGCGCGAGACCATCCACCTGGGGGAGGGGAAGGAACCCTTGGTGTTCCAGGCGAAGTATGACGAGGGGTTTGGGACGGTGCTGGAATCCATCGATTTCAATGGGAACTCCACGCGGTACGGCTACGACGTGTTTGGACGCCTGATCCACCTCGTTCGTCCCGGGGACACCGAAGCCTTCCCGACGGCCGAGTACAGCTATGCGTTGGCGGTTCCATACCTCGGCACCAACCTCGTCAACTACGTCGAGACTCGGCAATTGGACAAGACCAACCGGGTCGTGGCCACGAAACGCGATAGCTATCTGATCGCCCGGGAGTTCGTGGATGGCTTGGGCCGAAAGCTGATGTCGAAGCAGGAGGCCACGGAGGCCGGCGGGCCTGCCCGCGTTTCGGTGAAGGGGGCCGTCCGCTTCAACGCCCGCCAGAAGCCTGCCGAGGCCCTGAATCCCTTTTACTCGAGCCTTACGGGCACCCTCGACCAGCAATTGGCCTTCGAGTCCATCGAGGCCCCGGGCTGGACCGGGCAGTTTGCCCTGAGCAACGCCCTCGTCTCCCTCAACCTCGCTTCGGCCCATCGCAGTCGCACCACCTACGATGCCACGCTCCGGGAACTCAGCGTCACCAACCCCGACGGCACCACGCGGCGGACGGTGTATGAGCCCTTGCTGACCCGGTCGTTCGACGAGAACGACAACGACACCAACTCGCCCTATGCCGGCACCCCGATGGTCCATCACAACGATGGTCTGGGCCGGTTGGTCCGGGTGGACGAGATCTCCCGACTCTCTGATGACGGCGTGGCCACCAATGCCCTGCAGGCCTGGACTACCCGCTACGCCTACGATCTCAACGACCAACTCACCCACATCCGCGACAGCCAGAACAACCAGAAGTGGTTCCAATACGATGGGCTCAAGCGGAAAACCTTCATGAACGACCCGGATCGGGGCGTCATGAAGTTCGAGTATGACGACGCCTCGAACCTGTTGGCCACCGAGGACGCCAAGGGCCAGCGCATCCGTTACACCTACGACGGGGCCAATCGCATCCGTACCGAGGATTACCTCGACGAGGGCCAACCCTTGTCCCGCAACTTTGCCTTCAATCCGTTGAGGCCCGTGTCGGTCACCAATCGGGCGGATGTCGTATACTTTTACGACACTCCGCTGACCCGGCTGGACATCGGGGACGGGTCGGTGGGCACGGCGACCCACGTGAAGGGCAAGCTGGCCTATGTGTGGGATTTGTCGGGCGAGGAACACACCAGTCACGACGCCCGCGACCGGGTCAGTTGGGTGGTCAAGCGCGTGCGGGATCCCCTGCACGGGCAGTTGGTCAGCTACCGGACCGCCTTTGAATACGACGCGATGGATCGGTTGATCTCGCTCACCTATCCGGACAACGACGCCATCGGCTATCGTTACAACGATCGAAGCCTGTTGCAGGCGATCACCGGCGGGCCGACGGGCAGCATCGTTTCCAACCTGGTGTACCTCCCCTCCGACCAGCAGCGCGAAATCCTCTACGGCAATGGCATCCGGACCGCCTACGCCTACGACGAACGGTTGCGCCTCAAGACCCTGAACACGGCGCCCCGGTCCAACCCGGGCTCGCCCTTCATCGCCTTTGATTACGATTTCGATGGGGTGTCCAATATCCGGTCGATCACCGACCAGCGGCCGGGCACGGTGGTTCCCGCAGGCGACCCGCGCCGCAACACCCAGTTGTTCCAATACGACGACCTCTACCGCCTGACGCGCGTCCAGTATTCATTCGCCTTGCCTGGTGCAGCCCTGGCCAACAACGGGGAGATCACCTACCGCTACGACCGGATCGGCAACATGATGGCCCAAACCTCCAGCCTCACCGACACCGATCCGCGCAATGGCCTGCCCGTCGCCAACCTCGGTGCCATGGACTCCGGTGGCACCGCCGGTCGCTTCAACCGCACTGGTCGCACTGCCAACGACCCGCCCGGTCCGCATGCCCTGACTTCGCTCCGTGCTCCCGGCTCGCCGCTCCGGGCGTTTCATTACGATCCCAACGGCAACATGACCGACATCGACGGTATGGTGGCGACCTGGGACTTCAAGGACCGGCTCGTGGCGCTGGAAGATGCCATCATGCGGGCCGACTACGCCTACGACTTCACCGACCGGCGCATCACCAAGCGCGTCACCAAGAAGCGCTCTCTCGCCCCCACCGGGACAGAGAGCGTGAAGTATTCCTTCACCACCCTGTACGTTGGCCAACACTTCGAAGTTCGCGAACTCGATGCCCCCACCAAGTTTGTTTTCAATGGCAACACCCGCGTGGCGCGCGTCACGGGCACCCTGTCGCCGAGCCAGCGCGTGCAACGGTTGCGCGTAAGCGCAGGCTGGAATCTGATCTCCATCGCCCTGAACGCGGTCAGCGGCGGAGCGCAGTTGGCAGCGGGTGGACAGGTAGAGGCCATTTACAGATGGGATCCATCAGGCCGGGCGTTCGCCGTGTTGTCTCCGACGGACACGGTTCTGGCGGGGACGGTTCTGTGGGTGCAGGCATCCACCGCCGGAACCCTGCGCGTGATGGGCGTGTATCCCGGTCCGATGCCGAATCTGCGCGGGCCGCCCGAGGGGGATTTCATTCCAACCTACGGGTTGGAAGTTCTCCCGCTCCTCGGGGAGCGAACCGGGTTGCGGGCGGATCACTCCCTCTGGCGTTTCGCTGCCGACCTACAGAAATGGCAGGCCAAAGTTTCTCTTCCCGGTCTCAATTTCTCCGATCTTCCACCAGTGCTTCCCGTGGGAGATGCGCTTTATGCGCAGGCAGCGCAGACGTTGGATTTGGAAACGCCCAATCCCGCTCTCTCAGTTCGCTTCTATCATCAGGATCATCTTGGTTCGTCCAGTGTGGTGAGCGATGCGGCTGGAGCGCTGGTGGAGGAGAGCGCAAACTATCCGTTTGGGAGTCCACGCAATGATTTTCGACCGCGCGGCACCCGCGAGGATTACCAGTTCACGCAGAAGGAGCGGGATTTTGAGAGTGGGCTGCATTATTTCGAAGCGAGGTTTTTGGCGGCGAGTTTTGGAAGGTTTACTCGGGTTGATCCGTTGGCGAGCGGAGTGCGGTTTGAAGCTATTCGCAGTCCTCAGAAATGGAACCCCTATCTCTATGCGACAGCCAACCCGCTTACCTTTATCGATCCGACAGGTTTGGCCGAGATGCCCTCTGAGGAGCAACTCGCCGGACAAAGAGAGTTTCAGAATGCCTACGATGCCTTTGATCAGACGCACACCTGCCTTGGCGGACTGTGTTTCGACAAGGCGTCTGGGCCAACAGAACGGAGATTCGACCCCTCAACCCTAGACGAAGGGGCAGTCGAATCTCCGCTTCTCGACCCTCTCGATCTTCTCGCTGGCGGTATTGTCGGGGGCATTAGGGCCATTGGCTCCAAATTGCTAGCAAGGGGAACTGTCGGAAGCTTTGGAGCTGGAAAGGCGCTTCAATCAAGCGTAACAGGAGCCGCAAGGGGAACAATCCCCAGTTCTGGCGGCGTCATACGTCAGTTTGAGCAAGCTTCGGATCAAACTTACTATCGAGTGTTCTCAGGGGATGCTACGACGGGCAAGTGGTTGACTGCGGTGCCACCGCGTGGCAGTGCCTTTGCCCAAGAGGGATTGGCTTTACCTCCGTGGAACTCGGCCAGCATGATACAAGAGGTGCGCGTTCCAGCAGGAACAATGCTCGAGCGTTCTCGTGCGATTCCTGTCCCGGAATGGGGACGTTTGCGAGGAGGTGCGGAACAGTTTCAACTTTTAGACGAAATTCCTCTCAACAGCTTCGGACCTGGAGTGCCACTACGATGAGCGTTTCATTCAATGGTCTAGAATTGCGAGTTGCGGATCGCGTGATCGTTACGCCGTGGCCTGTGCTGGATGCGTTTGACGATGGTCAAAGAGTCATCGCTTTACTGAACCCAGATGCTTATCTCACTGATCCCTCATATAAAAAACAGCGACGCTCCGGAATGCCGCCGAACAAGAACCTTGTCGCATATTCCTACGAAGGGCACTTGGTATGGGAGGCGGAGTTTCCCTCCGACGTTGACTACTACTACCGCATTTCGTCACAGCATCCATTGCGGGTGAACTCCTTTTCCTCGTTCCGTTGTGAAATTGATCCACAAACCGGAAAAATCCTTGGAAAGGAGTTCTACAAGTGACCTGAATGAACCATATTCTGATTTGCCTGCTGACGCTGCTTTTTTCATTGAGCGGCCCAGCGATGGGGGAATACAGCGATTTTTGGCAGTCCTCCAAGGCCGCAAATAGGGGGCCAGTGGTCATCGGTGAAACGATGGCGCGAGTCGAAGAGGCGGCAGCCAAGATACCCGGATCAAAAATCCTAAACGATATGCCGGACTTTAGATCGATGGGTATGAATGCCGATCAGGTCACAAGCTCCATGATGCAATACAACCGGAAGTGGATACTTGAGCAGATGCGGAGTGGACGGCAGATGATCGACATTGGAGCGGATGCGAATCGAGCAACGCCCAGCATCTTCTACCAGATGGAGCAGAATATGCTGAAAAACTATCAGAAACTTCATCCTGAATTTAGCGGTGCTGTCAGCCCATGAACTGCCAAGATTTTTTGCGAATTGCTAATGAAGCCTTCGTTCCGTTTTTGAAGGGACTTGGCTTTGTAATGGATGAGCCTTCCATCAGTGGACGGTTTTACCGTGTTAGCTTCACTGGTTCCGCTCATGCTGTCTCGGTGTCTTATGAACCCGGCGATGACGCCCTTTTCGTCATGGTGTTCAGCCGCAAAAATGGTGAACTCTCCGATATTGACGACCGCACGAAAACACCCCGACTTGCCGATCTGAATAGCCGTTACATGGCAGCTATCACGAATGAGGAACGTGCCGAGAACGAGAGTGCTTTTGAATCCGTTGTGGTTAACGACAAGGAAGAACGCCTTTTGGTGAAAGCTGCGAAAGAGCTTCGTCTTGTTCTTCCAAAGTATCTCCGTTCCTGACTCCAACGTCCCAACGTGAAGCAACGCCGAGCCGCTGTCGCGTGTGGCAAGGTCCGCCAACCCTCGTCAACCGCCGATGAACCGCTCCGTCACGCTGCCTGCTGATGAAAAGGAGTCAGTTCTTGATATTGTCAACTCCTCGCCCAGCACCTTCGCCGGTGCGGGAGATGGTTCGGATAACCGGGTGTGCCCATTGCCGGACGTTCGGTGATCCCCCCACCTTCGTGGTCGTCTCCGCCCGCGGAAATAAAAGAAAGACGTCAGTCCCCACTATTGACATAACCTATCGTCCACCGTCTCCCACCGCGACACCCTGGTGGAGGCAATGGGGTCAGATCTGTCCATTTGACAAATCGTTGTTCGGCCCAAAAGCGCTATGAAACGACCGTTCGGGGGCCGTGGCAATCCGTGGGGAACCTGGCCCGATTTCCTCGATGGATCCGAGCGATGACTGGGTGGGGGTGCTGGGAAGGAGGAAGGTTTCCCGCAGGGACGCAGGGGCGCAGGGAAGTCGGAACGTGGTTTCCGTTGCGGGCTCTGTCGTAAACCCAACCGCGGGTTCCTCGCGCCTTCAAGGCTTCGCGGCTTCGCGCGAAACTCTTTCCGTCGGATGAACCTGAAACCGGCAGTTCATCTATCCGCAGATGGCGCCGATTGCGCCGATGAAGAGGCAAAAGGCTCGAATTCGAACCGGTCGGGCGCTCACTCCGCGGGCGCAAGGCGGTCTTGGTTCAAGTCCCTGCCTATCTGCGTCCTCTGCGCCATCTGCGGATACAACCGCCGTTTCTGGGATGAAGACTTCGCGCGAAGGCGCGAGGGCGCGAAGGAAGACAAAGGGCTTCTTTCGCCGGGGGCAGGCGGACGGTACGGCGACGACCTTCTTGTTCCGGTCCGATCTGTGGGATTGGGGAAATCGGTGGATAAGCCAACGGCCGTTTTCGGGTTCAGAAGTCGAGTTGGAATTGGAGCCAGTCGGGTGAGCCTTCGGAGGGTTCGGGTATGGGAGGGGCTTGTTCGAGCCAGGATCGGATGGCCTCGCGGGTGGAGGGGTGGACGGGTTCGTTGAAGGGACCGTAGATCTGGCCGAGGGACCAGGAGTTGCCGTATCGATGGAGGGCGAGGGTGGCGCGTTCGGGAGCGAGGACGCGGTAGATATAGGTCGAACCCTCCTGGACCTGCGGGATATAGGATCCGACGCAGTGGTGCATCTCGCGGCCTTCCTGAAGGAGTTCGATGGGGCGGGTGAGGGGCAGGATGTAGCTGGATCCGGGGACGGGGGGTGAAGGAAAGGGCACGGCGAGGGATTCGGTGAGGTCGGTGATGCGTCCGGGGACGGGGGTGTTGGGCGGGTTGATTCCGATCTCGACGAGTTGTTGGACGAGGCGGTCGTGGGCTTGTTGGACTTCGGCGAGGTTGCGGAATCGGGTGTGGTTGGGGATGCGGAGGAATCGGAACATCCCGACGACATCGGCGAGCAGGGCAACGAGGGGATGGGCGCGATCGGGAGGGACGCCGGAGAAGTCGTCGTCGAGGAGGCGTGGGGAAAGGTGAGGGCGGAGGTCGGGTTTCTGGAGGAGGGCTGCGGTGGTGGCGTTGAGGGAACGGGCGTGTCGGAGGAACTGGAGGGAAGCCGGGTCCTGGAGTTGGTCTCGGATGCGGAGGAGGACGGGGAAAGAGCAGGCGGCGGGCGGGATCTTGCGGAGGATGCGGACGGAGCTTTCGCCGGGAGGGAATCCGAGCCAGGCGGCGAGGGATCGCTGGGGTTTGGTGATGAGTTGGCGGGCGGCGCGCAGGGGCCAGAGGACGGGTTTGGGTTGGAAGCACCAGCTATTGGCGAGAGCGAAGGCGAGGGCGGGGTTGGAATCGATGAGGTCGATGGCACCGGGGCAGCGTGCGAGGAGGACGGCGAGGTGCCATTGGCGATGGGGGAAGCGGGAGAGTCGGGATCGGATGGGGGCTGGGAAAGATTCGATGAAGAGGCGTCGGGCGGTGAGTCGTTCGTGGAGTCTTTGGCGTTGCCATGCGGGCATGGGGCCGCGGAAGTGGATGGAGTCCTCGGGGGTGTGGAGATGGGGGGTGGGGTCGTATGCCAAGGCATGGTGGAGACCCAGGAGGCGGGGTGTGGAGGGAGAGACGATCGGACTGGGGTGTTGGAGATCGAGGGTGGGGCGGACGTGTTTCCAGTGGGTGCCGGAGTTGGTGCGGCGCCAGGCCTTGAGGGTGGGCCAACCCCGGATGACGAGGACGGCGTGTTGGCTGAACAGGTAGTACTTGCCGTCGCGATGGAATTCACCGGAGCGGCGGATGGGGCGTTTGGGCGGGGTGGAGGTGGCGGCACGCTGCGCCGAAGGCACCGGATTCACGGGTTTTCAGACCCCGGGGACGGGCGTGGAATTCAACCTGGAAACGCGGGGGGGTGCTGGGAAGGGGGAAGGTTTCCCGCAGGGGCGCAGCGGCGCGGGGAAGACGGAACGTGGTTTCCGTTGCGGGCGCTGTCGTAAACCCAACCGCAGGTCCCTCGCGCCCTCGTGGCTTCGATGGGTCAGGCGAGGAGTTTGGAGACGACTTCGCCGTGGACGTCGGTGAGGCGGAAGTCGCGGCCCTGGAAGCGGTGGGTGAGGCGGGAGTGGTCGAAGCCGAGGAGATGGAGGATGGTGGCGTTGAGGTCGTGGACGTGGACGGTGTCGCGGGTGGCGTTGAATCCGAAGTCATCGGATTCGCCGTGGGTATGACCGGGTTTCACGCCACCGCCGGCGAGGAGCATGGAGAAGCAGTTGGGGTGGTGATCGCGGCCGTCGTCGCCGCCCTGGACCATGGGGGTGCGACCGAATTCGCCGCCCCAGATGACGAGCGTGTCGTCGAGGAGACCGCGTTGGCGGAGGTCGCGGATGAGGGCGGCGGTGGGGCGGTCGGTGTTGGCGCAGTTGCGTTTGAGGTCGCCGGCGAGGTTGCCGTGTTGATCCCAGGCCTCGTGGAAGATCTGGACGAAGCGGACATCGCGTTCGACGAGGCGGCGGGCGAGGAGGCAGGCGTTGGCGAAGGTGGGTTTGCCGGGTTCGGCGCCGTAGGCTTCGAGGGTGGCCTTGGATTCGCCGGAAAGGTCCATCAGGTCCGGGGCGGAAGACTGCATCCGGTAGGCCATTTCGTAGGCATTGATGCGGGCGGCGATTTCGGGGTCCCCGACCGAACCGAGGCGCTGCTGGTTGAGTCGGTTGATGGAGTCGAGGGAATCGCGTTGGAGGGTGGGATCGATGCCCTTGGGGTTGTCGAGGAAGAGGACGGGTTCGGCGCCGGTGCGGAAGAGGGTTCCGCCGTAGGGGGTGGGGAGGAAGCCGGCGCCCCAGTTGGAGGATCCGCCGGAGGGGCCCTTGGAGCCGGTGGAGAAGACGACGTAGGAGGGGAGGTTGCGGGATTCGCAGCCGAGGCCGTAGGTCGTCCAGGCGCCGAGGGAAGGGCGGCCGAACTGTTGGGAGCCGGTGTTGAGGAAGATCTGGGCCGGGGCGTGGTTGAAGGCGTCGGTGTGCATCGATTTCACGATGCAGAGTTCGTCGGCGACGGAGGCGATGTGCGGGACGAGTTCGGAGAGTTCGGCGCCGGAGCGGCCGTGGCGAGCGAACTTGAACTTGGGTCCGAGGAGGGTGGAGTTGGGATTGATGAAGGCGGCGCGGTAGCCCTTGAGGAGTTCGGCGGGAGGGAGCTTGCCGTTCCATTTCGCGAGTTCCGGTTTGTAGTCGAAGAGTTCGAGGTGGCTGGGTGCGCCGGCCATGAAGAGGAAGATGACGCGCTTGGCCTTGGGTGCGAAGTGGGGCTGTTTGGGGGCGAGGGGATTGAGCGGGGCGGCGGGTCCGTTCCGGGAGGGTTTGGCAGCCTGGGCGGAGCCGGCGAGCAGCGAGTTCAGGGCGATGCCTCCGAGGCCGACGCCGCACTGGCGGAAGAACCAGCGTCGGGTGAGGAACTGGCGGTGGGCTTCGGCGGCTTCGTGGGCGATGGGGATGCGGTTCATGGCGGCCTTATTCGCGGGTGATGGTTTCGTCGAGGTTGAGGAGGACGCGGCTGAGGGCGGCGTAGGCGGCGAGTTGGGTGGGGGTGGAGCCTGGGGGGAGGTTGGCGGGAGGTTCGTTGCGGCCGGTGCCGAGTTCGAACGGGTTGACCCAGCCTTCGGCGATGCGCTGGGACTGGCGTTGGAGGAGGGCGGCGAGTTCCGACTTTTCGGCCTTGGAAGGAGGACGTGAGAGGACGCGGCGGAAGGCGAAGGTGATCCGTTGGTCGTCGGAGGAACCGCCGTTTTGGAGCGTCTGGAGGGCGAGGGCCCGGGCGGACTCCATGAACAGGGGTTCGTTGAGCGTGGTGAGCGCCTGGAGGGGGGTGTTGGAGCGGGTGCGGCGGACGCAGGAGAAGTCGGCGTTCGGGACGTCGAAATTCTGGAGGGCCGGGTAGGGGGTGGAGCGGCGCCGGAAGGTGTACAGGGCGCGGCGGTAGCGATTGGTGCCCTTTTCCTCGGTCCATTCGAAGGGGCCGTAGGAGGCGGGGGGCTTGAAGAGGAAATCGGGGGCTGGGGCGAAGATGCCGGGGCCGCCGACGGCCGGGTTGAGGAGACCGCTGGAGGCGAGGGCGATGTCGCGGACGATTTCGCCTTCGACGCGGAGGCGGGGTGCGCGGGCGAGGAGGCGGTTCTGGGGATCGCGGGCGAGGAGTTCGGGGGAGACCCGACTGGATTGGCGGTAGGTGGCGGAGTGGACGATGAGGCGGTGGAGCGACTTGAGGGACCAACCCTGGTCCATGAATTCGGTGGCGAGCCAGTCGAGGAGTTCGGGGTGGCTGGGTGCGGGAGCCTGGACGCCGAAATCCTCGGGAGTCTCGACGAGGCCGAGGCCGAAGTACTGTTGCCAGACGCGATTGACGAGGACGCGGGCGGTGGTGGGAGAACGGCGGTCCACGAGCCAACTGGCGAAGGTCAGGCGGGAATTGTCGGCGTCCGGCGGCAACGGGTGAAGGAAGGCCGGGGTGGCGGCGTTGACGGAGGCCCCGGGTTTGAGCCAGTCGCCGCGTTTGAGGACGGTGGTTGTGCGGGGTTGGTCCCGGGGGATGAGGGCGAGGGTCGTGTGGCCTTCGGGCCATTGGCGCCAGAGCGTTTCGATGCGGTCATTGGCGTCCTTCCACTCGGGAACGGTGGTACGGAAGTGGGAGAACAGGGCGGCCTGCTGGGCGGCACTGCGGCGTTCGCGGGGAATGGCGAGGAGCGGGCGGAGGAGCGGTGGAACGGGATCCAGCGTGGCGTTGGTGGAACCGGTGATGGAGAGGCGGAAGCGGCCGAGGTTGTGGTTCTGGTTGTCGTCGGAGTTCCAGCCGCCGTGGTTTTGCTGGAGGAGGAAGTTGAGGATGACGCCACCGGCGACCTCGACGGGTTTCTCGGGGACGAAGATTGCCTGGCGGGCGGTGTTGCGTCGACCGGGGCCGGCGTCGATGCCCCAGGCGGTATCGCCGTTGCCGTCGATGGCGTGGGCGATCGGGCCGTAAGTGCGCTTCTTGCTGGAGCGGTTGTCGAACTCGGCTTCGAGCGGTTTCTCGGCGTTGGAGAAGTCCGCCTCGGCGCGGACGAACTTCACGGTGAAACGGTTGGTGGGTTGGGCGAGGGACTGGACCTCCACCTTGAACTCGCTGAGGGCAGCCATGCCTCGGATCGAGCGGCCGGGGCCGCCGCTGGGGAGGTCCGGATGGGGAAGTTGCTCGAGCCTGAAGGCGGTGATGCGGGGCAGGGACGAGTTCGTGCCGCGGAAGTGGGCGGTCCATTGGGTGGGCGCGTAGCCACCGGCGAGGATTGAACCGTCGGGGAAGTGCTCGAAGCGTTCGCCGTTGTCGCCGGCGTTGCGGGTTTCGATGTTCAGCCAGCCGTCGGCGGCGTGGCGGACCGAGTCCTCCCAGCGGGCGATGCGATGTTCCCAGTCGGGGTGATGGTGGCGCAGGTCGTCTTCGATGGCCCGCATCTGGCGGCGGAGCGAATCCACGAGTTGGAGTTGCTCGGGCAGGTAGACGACGCGCGAGCCTTCGTGCTCGTTGTTGAGGAAGGCGAAGAGCCGGTAGTACTCCTCCTGGGAAATCGGGTCGTACTTGTGGGTGTGGCACTGGGCGCACTGGATGGTCAGGCCGAGGACGGATTTTCCGACGGCGTCCATGCGATCGAACATGGCGTCCATGCGGAACTGTTCGGGGTCGACGCCGCCTTCCTCGTTGATCATCGAGTTCCGGAGGAAACCGGTGGCGACGATGCTGTCCTGGGTGGCATCGGGGAGCAGGTCTCCGGCGATCTGCTCGGTGATGAAGCGGTCGTAGGGCAGATCCCGGTTGAAGGCCTGAACGACCCAGTCGCGGTAGAACCAGATGAAGCGCGCCTTGTCCTTCTCGAAGCCGTCGGAATCGGCGTAGCGGGCGGCATCGAGCCAATGCCGGCCCCAGCGTTCTCCGTAGTGGGGAGACTTGAGCAACCGGTCCACGACACGCGAGTAGGCGTCGGGAGACTTGTCGGCGACGAAGGCGTCGACCTCGGCCGGCGTGGGCGGGAGGCCGATGAGGTCGAGGCTCAGTCGACGGAGGAGGGTGGTGCGATCGGCTTCGGGCGAAGGCTTGAGGTGTTCGCGGGCGATGCGATCCCCGATGAAGGCGTCGATTTCGTTGTGACCCCACCGTGGTGTGCGGGCGGGTGGGGTGGGTTTGGAAGGGGGTGAGAAAGCCCAATGGGTCCGGGCCTTTTCGGTCGGGGATGGGGTCGGTGCAGGGTCGGCAGCCCGCAGGGTATCGGATCCCGCGACGAGGGCTGCGGCGGCGAGGAGGTGCAGGAGCGTGCGCATGGACGGCTTGGGTGGATTAAGCCGACCGCGAGGAGCACTGGCCAGTACCCAGTTGCCGGTTGAAACTTGAAACTTGGGACTCCCAACTCGCCCCACCGGCATCACCCGCGGAGGGCGGACCAACCGCGAGGAGCGAAGCGTTGGCGGGCGCGATCGGGATCGAGGGTGGCGAGGTAGTTGGGCGAGTCCCAGGATCGGAGAGGGGCTTCGTCTTCGGAGTGGAGTCCGAGCCATGGGCCGGCGAACTGGACGCCGAGGGCGAGGAGCGTGTAACCGGCTTCCTGGAGGAGACGAGCGGCGGGCGACGGGAAGGCTTCGTAGTCCTCGAAGAGCAGGTTGCGGATCCGGTGTTGGCGGAGGCTTTCGCGGGCTCCTTCGAGGACGCTGAGTTCGCCGCCTTCGACGTCGAGTTTGGCCAGACTGACGGGCCGGGAATCCGCGAGGAACGCATCGAGGGTCCGGGCCTGGATCTCGAAGGAGCGCTGTTGGTCCGGGTTGCCGACGAGGCTTCCGAGGCCGCAATTGTGGACCTGGTCGGTTCCCTCGAAGAAGCGGACTGTGCCGGTGGCGTTGGAGAGGGCGATGGGGTGGACGTGAATGGGCGCCAGGCCGGGATGGGAGCGCCAGGAATCGATGTTCGAGCGGAGTTGCTGCACCACGGCGGGGTGCGGTTCGAAGGAGTCGACGGAGCCTTTGGGGCCGGAACGGGTGGCCAGAAGGCTGGTCATGTGGCCGATGTTGGCGCCGATGTCGAGGACGCGGTCGCCGGGGTCAACGAGTCGGCAAATGGCCTCGCAGACCGGGAGTTCGAAGAGGCCGAAAGCGTGCACCTGGCGGCCGATCGTGTCGTCCAGATGGATCCGGATCGGGAGACCCCAAGGCAGGACGTGGTTCCGCTCGCGGGTTCCGGCGATCGTTCGGCGGAACGGGCGGAGCAAATAGGACTGTGGCCTGAACCAGAATTCAGGTTTCCACAGGGCGGACAGGCGTCTCATGAACGGGCATCGACGGGGAGCGGTGAAGTCCTGGGGAAGTAGAGGTCCGCAGGACAACTCTGGTTGGGAATTCCGCTGTTCGGCGA
>CAIMMI010000082.1 GCA_903842505.1 uncultured Verrucomicrobiota bacterium
AGGCGGAGCGGAACCGCTCATCGGTGCGCTCCGTAAATTGTCGGAGAAGAACCTCAGCAACCTGACCCCGCACCCTTGGTACAGCTTCTTCCACTACTCGCATCCGACCCTGATCGAGCGGGAAGCCGCGCTGCGGACTCCGACCGGCCATCCTTAGACTGCGTGCGGACGGCGGGAGGGGACAGAGGACTGGGGCTTGGGGGCCTGCCCAATCGCCCCCATCCTTTTGCCCCTTTCCAATCCGATCACTGGTCGTCCATCAGGATCGTGCCACCGGCGGGCACATCTCCGAGCTTGGAAGGCGTGGTGGCGGCAGGCGGTTGGTCGACGGCGTTGATCTGGTAGGTCTCTCCCACCACCTTGGCCGGAAACTTGCCGCCGTTGAAGTACGGGGCCAACTCGGCTTCGGTGGGGGTATCGTTGCCGCCCTTCTTGTTCTCGGCGGCCCACTGGGTCTTGAGCGAATCGATGGTGCGGAGGTTGACCTTGATCGCCTGCAACCGGGCACGCTCGAGAGCGCGCTTCACGTTCGGTACGGCGATCATGGCCAACAATCCAATGATCAGCACCACGATCATGATCTCGACCAGCGTGAAGGCGGACTGGGCGGACTGGGCCGACCGGGCCGACTGGGCGGACGTGCGGGTGACTGCCCGCCGACCGGCGAAGGAACGAATTGACAGGTTCATGATTCTAAGGATTCCGCGGTCTGTTGGATGCCGCTGGACTGGGTGAACGCCATCAGCATCGAAAAGTTTCGCGGACCCTAACAGGGCTGGAGCCAGCGGGCAAAGCCTATGCTCCTGTGAGGCGGGATGGACGTCCTGTTGCTTCGGGCAGGATGCTTGGCCCCATCGTCCGGAAGGCTCGGAAACGTTCCAGCCACGCCGCTTGAACCGAGCTGGTTTTCCCAGTACAAGACCCCGCGCCCGAGGCGCATTTTCATGGCCGATACTCTCGACATCACCATCGTCATGCCCTGCCTCAACGAGGCGGAAACCCTGGCGGTCTGCATTCAGAAGGCACAGGCCGGCATCGCCCGGGCCGGTGTGACGGGCGAGGTCCTGATCGCCGACAACGGTTCAACCGACGGCTCCATCCAGATCGCAGAATCCTTGGGAGCCCGGGTCGAACATGTTCGGGAGAAAGGCTATGGAAACGCCCTGCGCGGTGGGATCCAGGCGGCACGTGGTCGGTGGATCCTCATGGGAGATTCTGACGATTCCTACGATTTCTCCAACATCGGCGGCTTCATCACCAAGCTTCGGGAAGGTTCCGAACTGGTCATGGGCTGCCGGTTGCCCTCCGGGGGCGGCACCATTGTCCCGGGCGCCATGCCCTGGAAGAACCGCTGGATCGGAAACCCGATCCTGTCGTCGATCGGCCGACTTTTCTTTCGGACCCCGATCCATGATTTCCACTGCGGGATGCGGGGATTCTCCGCCGACGCGTACCGGAAGATGGACCTGAAGACGACCGGGATGGAGTTCGCCTCCGAGATGGTCATGAAGGCGACGCTGAAGGGCCTTCGGGTTGCGGAAGTGCCGATCACCTTGCATCCGGACGGTCGTTCCAGGCCGCCCCACCTGAAGCCGTGGCGGGATGGGTGGCGGCATCTCCGGTTCATGCTGATCTACTCGCCGAAATGGCTGTTCCTGATGCCGGGCGTCGTCCTGTTCGTGTTGGGTCTCCTCGGCATCATTGCGACGTTGCGAAGCCCCTTTGTCCTCGGAGCGATCACCTTGGATGTCGGCACCATGCTCATGGCCAGCATGGCAACGGTGCTGGGGTACCAACTCGTGGCGCAGGCCTTCTATGCCAAGGTCTTCGCGGTTGGCGAAGGATTGCTCCCCAACGATGCGCACTTCGCAGGACTGTTCCGCCACTGGAATCTGGAGAAAGGCTGCATCCTGGGCGCCTTGTTGACCTTGATCGGGCTGGGGACGCTGGGATCGGCGGTCTGGACCTGGGGTGCGTCCGACTTCGGCAAACTGGATACCGGCGAAAACCTCCGTCGCCTGATCCCGGGCGCAACCCTGACGATCCTGGGACTTCAGACCATCTTCAGCAGCTTCCACCTCTCGGTGCTCGGATTGAAGACCATGGGTCGCCGTCCACCTTCGTCGTAAGCCCACCCTATCGCCCATGACCACCGTCGATCGATGGCTCCAGGATTGGAGAATCCGGAAGGCCTCCCCGTTCATCAAGCCGGGTGACCGCGTTCTGGATCTGGGCAGCGCCGATGGCGTCCTCTTCGAGCGGTTGGGGATCTGCGGGCCCGGGTCCGTGGGCATTGATCCCACCCTGCCTGCGGACATCAAGACCCGACAGGGCTTTGCTTTGGTCCGGGGATACTTCCCCCAGGACCTGCCCCCCGGCTCAGGCCCCTTCGACGCCATCGTGATGCTGGCGGTGCTCGAACACTTCCCGGAGTCCGGCTATGCGGCCCTGAGCGCCGGATGCGCACGCCTCCTGAAGCCGGGCGGGCGATTGGTGATTTCGGTGCCCTCCCCCGCAGTGGATGCGATCCTCGACGTCTTGATCCGATTGCGTCTGGTGCACGGGATGTCCCTCGAGGAACACCACGGCTACGACGTTGGCAGGACACCGGAGATCTTCCCTGAGCCTGATTTCAGATTGGTGGTCCACGAGACCTTCCAACTGGGCTTGAACAATTTGTTCGTGTTCGAAAGGCGCCCGACTCGCGGGCCTACGTCCTGACCCATGTCGGATCCGCTGCGACTGCCAAAGCTCTGGTTGGCTTGGAATGCCGTCGTGGTCTCTTCGGGTTGGCTGCTCTCCCTGGCGGGAGCCTTGAACCACGCTTCGTGGCTGATCCTGGGTATCGCCGGACTCGCCCTCTCCGGCTGGACCTTCTGGCACAACCCGATTCGCTGGCCCAAACCCGCCGCCCTCAAACGCCGATGGAAACGGTGGCCCGCCCTGGGATTCCTGCTTCTGGTGGTCGCGGGAGCTGTTGGAGGGTTGCTGTATGAACCCAACAACATCGATGCGCTGGCCTACCGGACACCCCGCGTTCTGCACTGGATTGCAGAGGGGCGCTGGCACTGGATTCCAGCGCCTTACCAACGCCTCAATACGAGGGCCTGCGGCTTCGAGTGGACCACGGTGCCCCTCCTGACGCTCTTCAAGTCGGACCGCCCCCTGTTCCTGCTGAGCCTCACTTCGTTTTGTCTCTTGCCGGGCTTGGTCTTCAGTTCGCTGCGCCAGGCCGGTGTCAGCGGCCGGGCTTCAGCGGTCTGGATGTGGCTGTTCCCGACGGGCTACTGCTTCGCTCTCCAGGCCGGCAGCATCGGCAATGATCTCTACGGAGCGACCCTGTCGACGTCCGCCCTCTGCCTCGCCCTCGTCGCGCGCCGCAAGGCCGATCCCGCGTCCGCCGCCTGGTCGCTCGTCGCAGCTGGGTTGATGACCGGTGCCAAGAGTTCGAACCTTCCACTGCTGCTCCCTTGGTTGTTTCTGATCTGGCCAGCAGCAGGCCCATGGATTCGGCGACCCGCACTCGCCACGGCCTCCATACTCGTCGGCCTCGCCTGCTCCCTGGGACCCATCTCAGGGCTCAATCTCCGCCATACCGGCGACTGGACCGGCCTCCGGGCCGAGGACGCGTGGATCCGCCCCCCAGGGCCCGTCGCCTGCGCGATCCACAATCTCGGATTGCTCGCCACCCAAAACCTCCTGCCCCCCATCCTCCCGGGAGCCGGGAAGCTCAATGCTGCGGTCGAAAGGGCACTCCCTGAGGCCTGGAAAACCCTGGTCGATGGTTTTGCCGAAAATGGCCGGGCCGCCTACGCCGTCCGGGAGCTTCCCGGCGAAGAACACGCCGGCCTCGGTTTCGGAATCTCGTGGCTGGCCTTGGGCACCCTGGTGTGGGGCATCCGCCAACGCCTCGCGGGCCATCCAGGCGCGAAACCCCAAGTCCCAGCCTGGCTCCTCCTCCTGCCTTGGATCGCTCTCGGCCCCTACCTGGTGAAGTCAGGAATCACCACGGCCGGACGGATCCTCGCCCCGTATTACCCGTGGCTCCTCCCGGGTCTTCTGATCTTCGGCGCAGCCGATACCGCCATCCGGACCCGATGGTTCCGGACCGGCGCTGCGCTCGCCACGGCATTGACGCTGGTGTTGGTGGTCCTTCTTCCCACCCGCCCCCTCTGGCCCGCACAGACGATCCTCACCGCGCTTCGCCAGCGCTCCGGATCGCAGGCTCTGGATCGGGCATCAACCGTGTATGAGGTCTACGCCCGGCGAGCCGACGTCTTCGCCCCCCTGAAGCAGTGGATCCCCGTGGACTCGCCCTGGATTGGGTTCGTCACGGTCAATGATGCCGAAACCTCGCTCTGGAAGCCGATCGGAAGCCACCGCGTGCGTCACCTGCTCGCAACCGACCGGATCGACGGACTCCGGGCGCAAGGCCTGCGTTGCGTCGTCGCCAGCACCGAGGACTTCGCAGCCCGTTTCCGCCAACCCCTCGAGGAGTGGGCCCGTGCCAACGGAGGACGCATCGCCGGTCGAACCTCCATCCGACTGCTCGCCCGGGAACCCGCCCGGGAGTACGTCGTTGTGGTCTGGTAAAGCCGCTTCGCGAGCCGTCCCCACTTTCAAGGTGGCCAGTTGCGAGAGTGCGGCTAGCCTTGCCGCCTCATGCGCGTTTCTCGTCTGCTCCATACCCGCTACCGGGTCGATGACCTCGACCGCTCTGTCCGTTTCTACAAGGACGTGCTGGGTCTCGACGAAGTCCGCCGCCACAAGTCTCCGCGCGGTTCCGAACTCGTCTTTCTCAAGGCGCCCCAGAGCGAGGAAACGATCGAACTCTGCTCCTTCCCCGCCAGCGGCCCGGTCCACGTCCAGTCCGACCTCACGCACCTGGCCTTCGAGGTCGACAGCCTGGCCGCCTTTGCCGAGCACCTCGCCCGCCTGGGGATGACCTACTCCGATGGACCCCACTACAAGTCCGATGGCTCGGGCGGGTTCGCCTTTGTCGACGCTCCTGAAGGCTACGAGATCGAACTGATCCAACGCTCCCCCTCCAGCGCGTCCACCAACCAGACCTACTAGGGTCCGCCTTGAGCCAAACGCCCCCACCTTCCTGGCGCGCCGGCGCCCACTGGCTGCCCACCGACCGCCGACCGCTGGTCATGGGGATCGTCAACGTCACACCCGACAGCTTTTCGGACGGCGGCTGCTTCCTCGATCCCGGGAAGGCCATCGAACAAGGCCTGCAACTCGCCGCGGAAGGAGCGGACCTCCTCGACATCGGTGGCGAATCCACCCGCCCGGGCGCCGAACCCGTGCCCATCGACGAGGAACTCCGACGGGTCCTGCCCGTCATCCGCGGTCTGGTCGCCCAGGGCGCCCCACCGCTGTCGATTGACACCCGCCACGTCGAGGTCGCCGCGGCCGCCCTCGACGCCGGTGCGTGCATCGTCAACGACGTCCAGGCCAACCGCTCGGACGACTCCCTTTGGCGCCTCATCCGAGACTCCGGTGCCGGCTACGTCTGCATGCACATGCAGGGCGATCCCGCCTCCATGCAACGTGCCCCTTCCTACGCAAACGTTACCTCGGAACTCCTCCATTTCTTTGCTGAACGCCTTGAACAACTCGCACGCCTCGGTGTCGATCCCGCCCAAGTGGCCATCGACCCCGGAATCGGCTTCGGCAAGACCGTCGAACACAATCTCCAACTCCTGCAGGACCTCGGAGATTTCACGCGCCTTTCGCGCCCGATCCTGCTAGGCATTTCCCGCAAGAGCTTCCTGGGCCGGGTTACCGGCGCAGCCACCCGGGACCGTATCCCGGCAGGCCTCGCCTGTACCGTCTGGGCTGCCCAACGCGGCACGCGGATCTTCCGCACCCATGATGTCGCTCCCACCGTCCAGTCGCTCCAGATCCTGAACGCCATCGAGTCGTGCTCCCGCCCGAAATCATGAACGGCGTCCTCCCATTCCTGCTGCACTGGTGGCGCCCCGCCCTCGAGATCACCATTCTCGCCGTCGGGATCTATCACGCCTTCATCTTCCTCCGCGGCACCCGCGGCGCCCCCATTGTCACCGGCTTCCTCGCCCTCCTCCTCGCGCTCACCCTCACCACCCGCCTGCTCGACCTTCAGGTCCTCAACGCCCTCCTCAGCCAGTTTTTCGCCTTTCTCGCTGTCGCCGTCGTCGTCCTCTTCCAACCCGAGATCCGGCGCATGCTCGCCCAACTCGGCAACCTCCCTCTCGTCCCCAACGCCCAGCAGGAACGCGAGAAGATCGAGGTCATCTGCGAAACCGTCGACCGCCTCGCCCCCGTCCGCATCGGCGCCCTCATCGCCCTCGAACAGGGAATCCAACTCGCCGACCTCGTTGAATCCGGAATCAACGTCGACTGCGAGGCCACCCCGGAAATGCTCGAGACCATCTTCTTTCCCAACAACGCCATCCACGACGGCGGCGTCATCCTCAAGGGCGACCGTATCCTCAAGGCCGCCTGCATCTTTCCCCTCACCCAACGCCTCGACCTCCACAAATCCCTCGGCACACGCCACCGCGCCGCCATCGGCCTGACCGAGGAAACCGATGCCGTCGTCGTCGTCGTCTCCGAGGAAACCGGCCAGATCTCTTACGCCCACCGCGGCAACCTCACCCGCAACGTCACCGTCGAGGAACTCCGCTCCGTGCTGACCCAGGTGCTCGTCCGACGCAACGAACCCCGCAACTGGTTCCGCTGGCTCCGCCCTGCCCAGCGCTCCACCTGACCCGCCATGTCGCTCCGCGAGTTCATCACCTACAACCCATGGCAGAAGGGCTTCTCCCTCCTCTTCGCCATCCTCATCTGGTTCACCGTCCGCCAGAGCGTCGAAAGCAATGGCGGCGACCCCGTCGTCCCCGAGGCCTATTCCCGCACTTTCGAACATCTCCCCATCCGCGTCCTCACCCTCGCCACCGACCTCGAACAATCCCGGGTCACCCCGGGAGAGGTCACGGTCGTCCTCCGCGGCCGCCCGGAAGTCCTCAACCGCCTCCGCCCGCAGGACGTTGAAGTCTACGTCAACCTCACCGAGGCCCCCCCTTCCCCCTCCGACCGCCGCCCCGTCCACGTCAACGCCCCAGGCGCCCAACTGGGCTCCGTCTCTCCTCAGGAGGTGTTGATCGAACGGGTCGTTCCAACCCATAAATCTCCTCGGGACAATCCCTGACCCCATCCCTATGTCTCATCCGAAACGCATCTTCGGCACCGACGGCGTTCGCGGCCGCGCCAACATCGAACCCGTCACCGCAGAAACCGCCCTCAAGCTCGGCCGGGCCGCTGCCCACGTCTTCCGCAACCTCGCCGGTCAGGCCCGCAACCGCGTCCGCTACCGCATCGTCATCGGCAAGGACACCCGCCTCTCCGGGTACATGCTCGAAAACGCCCTCTCCTCCGGCGTCCTCTCCATGGGCGTCGACGTCATCTTCATCGGCCCTCTCCCCAGCCCCGGCGTCGCCTACGTCACCCGCTCCCTCCGCGCCGATGCCGGCATCGTCATCACCGCCTCCCACAACCCCTATGATGACAATGGCATCAAGTTCTTCGGGCCCGATGGCTACAAGCTCGCCGATGACATCGAGGACCAGATCGAAAACCTCGTCTTCTCCGGAGAGATCGAAAACATCCGCCCCACCGCCAGCGAGATCGGGAAGGCCTTCCGCGTGGACGACGCCGTCGGACGCTACGTCGAACACGCCAAGAGCAGCTTTCCCCGCGGCATGACGCTCGAGGGCCTCCGCATCGTCCTCGATTGCGCCCACGGCGCCGCCTACAAGTCTACCCCCGCCGTCCTCCAGGAACTCGGCGCCGAACTCATGGTCTCCGGCGTCCAACCCAACGGCACCAACATCAACGCCGAATGCGGCTCGATGCACCCCGCCAGCCTCTGCAATCGCGTCCGCGAGTACCGCGCCGACCTCGGCATCGCCCATGACGGCGACGCCGACCGCGTCATCCTCTGCGACGAAAACGGCTCGCTCATCGACGGCGATGACATCCTGGCCATCTCCGGGCTTCAGATGCTCCGCGAGGGTACCCTCAAGAAGAAGACCTTGGTCGCCACCGTCATGTCCAATGCCGGCCTCGACGCCGCCATCCAGGCTGCCGGCGGCTCCGTGATCCGCACCGCCGTCGGCGACAAGAATGTCATCGACCGCATGCTCGCCGACGACCTCAACCTCGGAGGCGAACAGTCCGGTCACCTCATCTTCCGAGATCACAGCACCACCGGCGATGGCCTCGTCGCTGCCCTCCAGATCCTCGCCACCCTGAAGAGCCAGCAGAAGCCCCTCTCCCAACTCGCCAACTGCTGGAAGCGCTTCCCCCAACTCGTCTCCAACGTCCGCGTCCGCGAGAAGCGCCCGTTCGAGGAACTCGACGAAGTCCTCGCCCTCGTCGCCAAGGCCGAGGCCGAACTGAAGCCCCGGGGCGGCCGCGTTCTCCTCCGCTACTCCGGCACCGAACCCAAGGCCCGCCTCCTGCTCGAAGGCCCGGATCAGGGAACCCTCGAACGTCTGTCCCGCAGCATCTGCGAATCCATCCAGCGCCAGGTCGGAGCCTGACTTCACCTACCCGGCGCCCGACGCGCCCGGTAGGAACGCAGCCCAACCGCATCGACCGAACCGGCTCCGTCGATCACGCTCCCCGGGAGCTCCCCAGCCCCAAACAACCTGATTTCCGACCAGGATTTCAGGTCCAATGTCCGTTCCACCCACACGGGGCCTTCCGCACGCCCGAGCACCCGGAAGCGGACGCCGCCGACGGGCGTTGGCTCCGGCATCGAGAGTTCAATCCCATCCGCCGGTTCAAAGGGCGAAGCCAAGACGGTTCCCGTGTCGCCCACCGCCACAAAACGCCCGGCTCCAAAACCAATTCCCGAAAGCCGGTTCGCGACACCCGAGGCCCGACTCGCCCAATCGACTCCGTTCCGCGAGACCACGATCCGGCCACCATCCCCAACGGCCACGTACGCACCCCGCGCCCAGACAACCGACGACAGGTTGACCTCCAAACCGGACTGCCGCGTTCTCCAGGCGATTCCCTCGGACGATCCCAGCACCGTGCCTCCCTGGCCTGTTGCCACCACACCTTCCTCACCCGACGCCACCGCCAGCAGGTCGGCCGTTGTCCCGGACGAGCGAACCACCCAACCCAGGCCGTCTTCGGAGGTGGCGATCACCCCACCGGTCCCGACCGCAACAAACCTCGTCCCCGTGTACGCGACGTCCGTCAACTCGCCTGAACCCACCACCGTCTGCGGTTGGCTCCACACCACCCCATCCAAAGAACGACTCACCACCCCCAGCAAGGCGCCTGTTCCCGGATCCCGACGGACGCCCACCGCGACCCAGGCAACTGTCCCACGGACGACCCGATTGAATCCCACTGCCGCAGACAACCGGACCGTCCAGTCAAACCCGTCGGGCGATGTCAGGATACGCCCGCCATCGGGCACGCCGCCTTGCCGCTGCACCGCCACGAAACCAACCGCATCCGCTGCCACGCCCTGCAGGACGTTCCGCGTGTTCGGATCGGATCGCCGCAACCTCCAGTCACGACCATCTTCCGAAGTCAGCACCGTGCCCGCCTCGCCTACCGCCACGAACCGACCCCGCGCGTAGGCCACACTTCGAAGCCATAGCCGCGTCCCGTTCACCGGAACATTCCAGTTCGTCCCATCCCGGGTCTCGGCCACAGTCCCCCCATCACCCACCGCAACGAATCGATCCCCGGTCCACACCAGATCGTTCAGGACCGTCGCACCGCGCACCGACCCCCAGGTCCAGGTGCGTCCATCCAACGATCGGTAGGCGGTATGCCCATCCGACGTCGACTCCGACCCCAGCGCCACGAACACGCCACCGCCGAACGCAACCTTGCGAACATCCATCGTCGCTGGCCCAGCCTGGGTGTCCCAGTGGATCCCATCGGCTGAGGTCGCAAAATATCCCTGCGTTCCGACCACCACGTACACGCCGTTGCCGTACGCGATCCCATTCAGTCGCTTGTTGCCACCCGCACCCGTGTTCAACCACGTCACCCCGTCGTCGGATCGAACCACGCAGTAATTTCCGCCAACCGCCCGGAACTGGCCATCGAGGTACGAAACCGCCGTCAGCGATTCTCCTGTCCCGGACAGCCGACGCGTCCAGTTCATCCCATCCTCCGAACTCCGGATCCGACCAATCTCACCCGCCACCACAAAACGCCCTTCACCGTAGGCCACCCCCTGCAGGTGGACATCGGTCCCCGAGACCTGCGCCTCCCACGCCAATCCATCCGGCGATGTGACAACGCTCCCATAGTCGCCCACGGCGACAAATTTCCCCTGTCCGTGCGCTACCGCACGCAGCGGCTGATCCGTGACCCGGCCGCACCGGAACCAAACCACCCCATCCCGCGACAACCGCGTCCCGCCTTCCGAATCCACCGCCACCAGCAAGCCCTTGCCCGAGGTCACTCCCAGCAGGTCCGCCGATTCCACCTCCCAATGATCCTGAGCGACACCTCCGAGGCCCCCCAACCAAAGCCCCGTCAACGCGGACGTAATCCACGACACCCTTCGGGCAGCTTGCATGGCTCGAAACTCCTTCCCACCTCCTGGAACCGCAATCCCCCAAGGACCTACGCCGGAGGCGTTGGGGAATCTGGAAACTGGCAACTGAGAACTCCGCCCTGGAACTCCCTCTGGCCGCCCCGCTCCAACCCCGGTAGCCTGTTCCCCATTCACGATGCCTGAGGTTGCATCCGAACACGCAGTCCCCACCACGCCACCGCCGGTGCTTTCCGGCGTCTCCTTCCTGCACCGCTGCCTGCTCGTTGACCTCGAAGTCACCCTCCGCGGGCGCATCACCCACGTTGGTGCCATCCTCGGCGACCAAATCCGCTCCGGCACAGCCGCCACCGGACTCGAATTCCTCGACGCCCTCGCCGGACTGGCGGACGCCGTCATCGGACACAACATCATCGAGCACGACTTACCCCGCCTCCACTCGACCAACCCTGACCATCCACTGCTGCAACTGCCCGCCATCGACACGCTGGTCCTGTCGCCCCTCGCCTTCCCGGCGAACCCGTACCACCGCCTCGTCAAGGACTACAAACTGGTCCGCGAAAGCTCCAACGATCCGCTCGCCGACGCCCGTCTCGCCGGCTTGCTCTTCCTCGACGAATGGGAGGCCCTCGCCCAACTGCGAAGCACGCATCCCGATCTCTTCACCGCACTCCACCACCTGCTCGCCACCCCGGACCCCGACGCCCGTCCGATGGACAATTCGGGGCGCGGCTTCGAACTGGTTTTCCGCGCGCTCTCGGAGGGGCGAACCCTTCCTCCCAGGGCAGTGGCCCTCGCCGCCATCCACCGCTGGATCCACGCCCACTCCTGCACCCAGGCCCGCCTGCCAGAAGCCGCCCTCGATTCCCGTGCCGCTCGACTTGGCCTCGCTTTCGCCCTCGCCTGGCTCGGCGTCGCCAGCGGCAACTCCGTGCTTCCTCCGTGGGTCCGACGCCAGCATCCCGCCACCGTTGCCTTGCTCCGCGAATGGCGATGCCAACCCTGCACCGATCCCAACTGTCCCTGGTGCACCCAGCAGTACGAACCCCGCGTCCAACTCCAGCGCTGGTACGGCTTCGATGACTTCCGCCCCGAACCCCGCGCCCCCGACGGTTCCTCCCTCCAACGCCGGATCATCGAGTCCGGCATGCGCGACGAATCGCTCCTCGCCATCCTCCCCACCAGCGGCGGCAAGTCGCTCTGCTTCCAACTTCCCGCCCTGGTCCGCCACCAGCGCACCGGCGCCTTGACCGTCGTCATCTCCCCGCTCCAGGCCCTGATGAAGGATCAGGTCGACGGACTCGTCCGCCGCACCGGCAACCCCTGCGCCGCCGCCCTCTACGGAATGCTCACGCCGCCCGAGCGCGCGGACGTCCTCCGCCGCACCCAACTCGGCGACATCGCCGTCCTCTACGTCTCCCCCGAGCAGTTCCGCAACCGTTCCTTCCGCTCCGCCATCGCCAACCGCGAGGTGGGCTGCTGGGTCTTCGACGAAGCCCACTGTCTCTCGAAGTGGGGACACGACTTCCGCCCGGATTACCTCTACGCCGCCCGGTTCATCCGCGAGTTCTCGGCCGATGTCGGCGTCCCCGTACCCGCCATCGCCTGCTTCACCGCCACCGCCAAACAGGAGGTCAAGGATGAGATCCTGTCGCACTTCGAGAGGGAGACCGGCCGCCAACTCGTGTCCTTCGAAGGCGGCGTCGAGCGCGACAACCTGCTCTTCTCCGTCAGGGAAACCGGCGAGCACGGCAAACTCGGACAGATCGACGAACTCCTCCGCGAACACCTCACCCCAGGCCTGCCCGGAAGCGCCGTCGTCTTTCGATCCCGACGCCATTTCACCGAGGCCACCGCCGAGTTCCTGCGCGCCCAGGGCTGGGCTGCCGAACACTTTCACGCCGGGCTCACCCCCCCGGAAAAGAAACGCATCCAGGACGAATTCATCGCCGGCCGCATCCAGGTGATCTGCGCCACCAACGCCTTCGGCATGGGCATCGACAAGGAAGACGTCCGTCTCGTCATCCATGCCGACACGCCCGGCTCGCTCGAGAACTATCTCCAGGAGGCCGGTCGGGCCGGTCGCGACGGACGCAACGCCCGCTGTGTCCTCCTCTTCGACGAGGAGGATTGCGAAGCCCAGTTCCGCCTCGGCGCCCTGTCCGAACTCAGCCGACGCGACATCGCCCAGATCCTCCGCGGCATCCGTAAGGCTTCCCGCGGTCGCGACGAGGTCGTCCTCACCAGCGGCGAACTCCTCCGCGATGAAGACGTCGACGTCTCGATCGACCCCGGCGGCACCCTGGCCGACACCCAGGTGCGCACGGCCCTCGCCTGGCTCGAACGCGCCGGCTTTGTCCAACGCAACGACAACGTCACCTCCGTCTTTCAAGCCCGTCCCCTCGTCCGGACCCTCGACGAAGCCCGCCCCATCCTCACCCAACTCCAACTCCCACCACCCGAGGCCAATCTCTGGCTCGCGGTCCTCCGCGAAATCATGAACACGGCACCCACGGAAAACCTCACCGTGGACCAACTCGCCCTCCTCCCCGAGTTCGCCGCCCTCCATCACCAACGCCCCATCGATGCCTCAGGCCCCGCCTGGGTCTCCTCCCGGATCCTCAAGACGCTCGACTCGATGGTCTCCGCCGGACTCCTCAAACGGGACACGCTCCTCACCGCCTACGTCCGACACAAGGTCACCGACCACTCCGCTCTCCGGTTCCAACGCGTCGTCAAACTGGAACACGCCCTCCTCGGCCTCCTCGTCGAGACCGACCCGGACCCAGACCCCGAACGCTGGCTCCCGCTCTCCCTCCCCCTCCTCAACCAGCGACTCCTCGACGAAGCCCATCCCACTTCCGTCGACCAACTCCGCTCCATCCTCGTCAGCATCGCTCAGGACGGACGCGGCTTCGCCGGACGCCACGGGAGCTTCGATCTCCGCGCCAATAACCACGAATCCCTCGCCGTCCGCATCCGCCGCGGATGGGACACCCTCCGCAAACTCTCCGAACGCCGCGCCCGCGCTGCCGACATCGTCCTCCGTCGTCTCCTCGACCGCATCCCCAAGGACGCCGCCACCCAGGCCGATCTCCTCGTCGAGTTCACCTTCGAGGAGCTTCGCAACGCCATCGAATCGGACCTCATTCTCCGCTCCGAAACACCCGATCTGAACGCCACCGTCGAACGTTCGCTGCTCTTCCTCCACGAGCAGAAGGTCATCGAACTCCGCCAGGGTCTCGCGATCTTCCGATCCGCGATGACGCTCCGCCTGAACCGGCAGAAGAACGGCCAACGCTACGGCAACACCGACTTCGAACCCCTCGCCTCCCACTACCGCGAACGTATCCTCCAGGTCCACGTCATGGGCGAGTACGCCCGCCGCGGCCTCGAACGGATGGAGGAGGCCCTCGAACTCGTCCTCGCCTACTTCCGACTCGGACGCGAGGAATTCGTCCAGCGTTACGTTCCCCTCAAGGCCGCCGTCCGCGAACACGCCACCACCGCCGCCTCCTACGAGCGCATCGTCACCGACCTCGAGAACGCCGACCAGATCCGCATCGTCACCGCTCCGCTCAACCGCAACCTCCTCGTCCTCGCCGGCCCCGGCTCCGGAAAGACCCGCACCGTCGTCCACCGGACCGCCTTCCTCCTCCGTGTCCATCGCGTCCGCGCCCGCTCGATCCTCGTCTGCTGCTTCAACCGCAGCGCCGCCCTCGAACTCCGCCGCCGCCTCGTCGAACTCGTCGGGGACGACGCCCGCGGCGTCACCATCCTCACCTACCACTCGCTCGCCCTCCGCCTCCTCGGACGTTCTCTCACCCGGAAACCCTCCACACCCCACCAGAACGCAGACGGCAGTTCATCCGCCGCTTCCGAGGAAATCCAGTTCGACCATCTCGTCATCGAGGCCACCGCCCTCCTCAAGGGCCAGCGCATCTCGCCCGGCATCGAATCCGACGAAATCCGCGACCGCCTCCTCGCCGGCTTCGAACACATCCTCGTCGACGAATATCAGGACATCGACGAACACCAGTACCAACTCATCGCCGCCCTCGCCGGCCGCAACGTCGACGACCCGGACCAGAAACTCTCGATCCTCGCCGTCGGCGACGACGACCAGTCGATCTACGCCTTCCGCGGCGCCAACGTGGAATTCATCCGCCGCTTCCAAACCGACTACCAGGCCGACGTCCAGTACCTCGTCGAAAACTACCGCTCGTCCCGCCGCATCATCGACGCCTCCAACGCCGTCATCGCCATCAACCGCGACCGCATGAAGACCGGTCGCCCCATCCGCATCGACCGACACCGCGCCGATGCCCCAGCCGGCGGCCCACTGGAATCCCTCGACCCTCTCTCCCGTGGCCGTGTCCAGGTCATCGCCGTCGATGACCCGACCCACCAGGCCGAGGCCATTCTCGCCGAAATACGGCGCCTCCGTTCCCTCACCCTCACTCCTTGGTCGTCGTTCGCCATCCTTTCCTCCGAACACAAGGACCTCGCCCTCGTCCGCGCCGTCCTCGAACGGGAATCCATCCCGGTCCGCTGGCGCGCCGACCGCGCCCACTGGCCCAGCCTCCTCCACTTCCGCGAGATCCACGATTTCCTCCACCGCATCGACTCCACCAATCGACGGCAGGTAAATCACGCCGAGCTTCTGGATTGGCTCGTCGAGGCCCGGTCCAACCACGGCTCAGCCAACCCCTGGATCCTCCTCCTAGAGCGACTCGTTGATTCCTGGAAGGACGAAGCCGGCGACACCGACGTCCCCGCCATCGACGTCGCCCGCTTCTTCCGCGAAACGCTCATCGAAATCCGACGCGACTCCGACGCGACCGACGGTGTCGTCCTGTCCACCGTCCACGCCGCCAAGGGCACCGAATACGACCACGTCCTGCTCGCCGGCCCCTGGCCCGAGGCTCCCGACCTCCGCCGTTCCGAGGAACGCCGCCGCACCTTCTACGTCGGCATGACCCGCGCCCGACAGTCACTCTCCGTCCTGGACCTGCGCACCCTCCGTCCCTCGCTCCCCGGTCAGTTGATCACCCCCGAACTCCTCGCCCGCTCCGCCGTCGCCGCGCCAACCGATCCCAACATCCAGCACCGCCATTACTCGATCCTGAGCCTCGGCGACATCTTCCTCTCCTTCGCCGGCATCCACCCAGACGGCGCCCCCATCCATCAGGCCCTCACCCAACTCCGCCCCGGCGACCGCGTCCAACTCCGCCCCAACCCCAAGGGGATCGTCGAGATCCTGGACTCCGGGAAGACCGTGATTGGAAAATTGTCCCAGACCGGCTCCCGCATCTGGGCACCGCGCCTCGATACCTGCCAGGAAGTCCGCGTGCTCGCTCTGATCCGTCGCGTCCCCACCCCGGGCTCCGATCCCGAATCGCAGATCGAACTCCGCTCAACGTCTTGGGAAATTCCGCTCCTCGAAATCGTCTGGCAGGACCGTCCGTAGCCGCCGACGTCGGGAAGCGGACAGGGGCAGTTCCCAGTCGCCAGTTCCCAGTCGCCAGTTCCGGTGTTCGTCCGCCGTCGTCCGTGCCCCTCCCGATCACGCTTCATCCCCTCCCGCTTTGCATCCGCATGTCGCAGATGCCTCGGATGGACGGAGCTGGAATGGAAGTTTCCATCCCGGTTGAGCACTCACCTCGCAGCTGTGCGACAACCCCAAGCAAGGCACCTTCCTATCCGTGTCATCTGCGCAATCCGTGGTTCCAACTGCCCTTTCCAGGTTCAGTTCGGAAAGTTCAGTGGAGCATCCGGATTCCGCAACCGGTAGAACCGCGCACCGCCACCGATGTCCGACGGGGTGAATGGCTCCGACGGCAAACCCGGATCCGGGACCTGATACGTCTGCACGGTCTCCCAGTCCTGGAGATCGGAAGAACGCTCCAGCACGAGGGAACCGGTCGTAGGCGGAACCTGGAAGGGCACAGTCGTCGCACCAACTTTCAAGGCCAGCTTCGACCGCTGGTAGGACCGAAACACCAGGGCATTTTCATTCGAACTCCGCCGGATCGTCCGACGGCCCCGATCATCCACGGCCTGGATCGTTGAAAAAGTCACCTCAACGAGGCCTGTGAACTCAACGTGGTAACGACGCGGCGTGCCCAGGGCAGCCGAAGGAAACGTCCGGGTAACACGGAAGGGATTGCCAATGACGAAGTCATGCTCGATGGACAGCTGGGCAACGTAGCCATCGGGATCCTCAACCTCCACGAAGTACTCCATCCCGCGACTGCAATAGACCTGCACCCCCGGCGGCGGCCAGACCACCCGGATGGCCGGAGAGAGGTTCTCGGGGACCGTCGGCTGATACCGGACACGAACCGGTTGTTCCCCATCCGCCTCGTACCAACGGGAAGGAGCCAACGAGAACTCCAACCACAGCGGTGTATTGTCCGCCTCGACGTAACTCGCATCCAAGGCCAGTGCCAGGCTGGTCTCCGAAGCCTCCAACCCGGCAAACTCGACGGCGCCCCGATTCACAAACAATCGCCAGAAATTCGTATCCGGACTCGGCAGGCCATTGGTCAGGAACGCCGCAACCCTCAACACCTGACGAAAGGGGACGACGGCGGTTCCCTCCCGTTGCAGCCGCAACCGGGCGGCGTGCCCGTTCGTCCGTCGCGGGTTGGAAGGCTCGACCATCTGCTCGTCCTCCACGGTAAGCCGAAGCCGGGGCAACACGGCAGGCGTCCCCAGTAGAAATGGGGCCGCGCCTCCCGGAATGACGAGCGGTTGGGGATTGCTTGGCGTGACCACCGGGATCCCGCCCAACTGCCCATCGTCGTTGACGCCCTTCGCCCGGACCAATCCGTCCGGACCGAGGATCAACTGGAACAAAGGCGTCACCGACAACGCCTGAACCGGTTTCAGCTGAGGCTCCAATCGCATCCGGGTCTTGGCCCGGAACAGGTCCGGCGCCATGGTCCCAGGGAAGGGCCAGACCGTATCTCCCGGCCCGCATCCGGAAACCTCGCCAGCTTCGTCCACGAACAGGTAGCCGACTGTGTGATACCCGAGCCCCACCAACTGCCGCACCGGCAGCCCCGACGGTGCTCCCGGCACGAAACGCGGTTCCCGCATGGGGGCTTCCGAGAACCCCCTTTCCACGTCAAACACATGACCCCAGACATAGATCTCGTCCCGATCCGTCCAGCCAAAGACCTGGTTCGATACCACAGCGATGCGCGTCCAGACACTTGCACCCACCGGCGGATCGACCTCCAGGAATCCCGTGCTGAATGAAGTCCCAGTCAATCCGCTCCGCGGACCCATCAACCCCAGGGACTCCTCGCCCGCAACAAAGACCCGTCCGGACTGCGTCAACGCCACAAAGCACCGACCGCCGCCCACCACATCCACCACCGGTCCCGCGTCAACCGGCAAGCCGGCCGGGTCCTCGCGGTACTCCGAGAATGCCAACGCCGACGCCAGCGCTGGTCGAGGAGCACGCAGCCACCACAGCGCACCGGATTCATCAATGCCCAAACCGAATGGCGCCAAACCCAACTCCGCCGTCACCACGGGGGGCACCGCCTTCTTCCAGGTTCGACTTCCAAGCCGCACCGGAAGCAGCGCCCGACTGTTCGGAGCCGACGACGGGTTGATCTCAGGGGGGATCTCGGGTTCGCCCCAGGCGAAGAGGCGGCCATTCTGATCGATGGCGAAGTAGCGCAACCCCGGCGCGAACCAGCGCCACTGCTTCACCCCTTCCGGAAGCGGCGCCGGTCGCCCGCTCAACCGGCTGTCCGTGGTTCCGTCGCCGTATTGCCCGAAATCATTGGACCCCCAACACCACAACAGCCCGTCGTCTCCCAGGACGTAAGACGTCGCACGGGACCCTCGGGAAATCGCGGCATGGATCGTCGATGCCACCAACGTCTCCACCAGCGGCACGGCCACCAAACAGATCGCGATCCACAGGGGGTACCAGCGGCACGGATTCGGTCGGGAAGGCATATCGATGGTTGTAAGCCTCGCCGTGCAGCTCAGACAAGCGACGTCACCCCCCTCTCGGGGGACTTTCGGCGTCTCGTCCGCCGGGCCGCGTTTGCGAAACCGCTGGAGCCATTGTCCTCACGAGCCGCCGAAGAGCCCCAAGTTTCAGGTTTCAGGTTTCAGGTCTCAAGCAAGGGGTGGGGCGAGACTCCGTCGAGCCGCTCCAGAGTTCGAAGTTTTCAGTTTCAAGTTTGAAGCGGGAGCTGGCCTTGAATCTTGAATCTTGAAACTTGGGAGTCCCAAACGGCTCGTGAGGACACTGGCCCCCCCGCTGGGGGCAGCGTCCAGGTGAGCCCATCCCGATCCCGCAGTCCCCTTCAAACTCCCCACTCACTTCCCCGCCCCCAACCACACCACGGCGTTCTCCACAACCTTCAACGCATTCGCATCCTTGAACACCGGGTACGTCTCGTGCCCGGGACGGAAGTAGAACACGCGGCCGGCGCCCACCTTCCACACGGCTCCGCTCCGGAACCATTCTCCGGTCGCCCACCGTTCTTCCAGCACGACCTCGTCGGGAGGCGGCACGTGGAACGGTTCGTCATACATCTCCGTGGCTGCCAATTCGAACGTTGCCGGCAAGCCGCGAGCAATCGGATGCCCAGGCCTCAGCACCCGCAACTGACTCGGCTTCCCGTCGCCGCGATACGCAGGGAAACAGCAGTTCGGCAGCGTCAATTGGACCTCCACGGGCCCCACCGGGGGCTTTCGATAAATCACCGACGGCGTCACCCGATCCGTGTACCTGGGCGCCATCAACGCGCGGGGGAAAAGCTCGGACTCCTTCACCACGGCCGTGGTCCGCTCGGATTCCGGCAATCCCGCCAGGGCGTCCTGTCGCGCCCGCTCGTTCATGGCCTCCACAAACGGTCTCGACCAGTGGGCCGAGTGCAGCGCAATCAACTGAAGCCTTCCCTCGCGGATCCGCCGGACGATGTCACGTGCCACCGGCGGCTCGATCTCCATCTGCCGCACGTGCCCCCACCAGACCAGCACGTCCGTCCGGTCCAACTCACCCAGGCCCTGCGCGGGATCGTCCAGCGCCGACGACGTCACCTTCAGTCCGGGCACCTTCCGCAGGTGCGCAGCGATCTCATTGCCCAACCAGTTCGAGTAGGCCTCCTTTTGTCGCGGTTGCCGTTCATCCCAGACAAGCACCCGGATGTCGGCTGCCTTGGCCCTCAAGCCCAGAAACAACCCGACCCAGACCGCAGCCAGCAACGATCCCGACGCCCGAATCCGTCGGGCCCAGTGCAATTGGTTCATGCCACACATCTACGCCCGGACCGTGGATGCAGGCGACCCGAAATCCGGACGCAATTCAGTTCGGAATGCATCTTGGCACTGCCCCCAGCGTGAGGTGGGGCGAGTGTCCTCACGAGCCGTTTGGGAGTCCCAGGTTTCAAGTTTCAAGGCCAGTGCTTGAAACTTGGATCTGAAAACTTGCGACTTCAGCAACGGCTCGACGGAGTCTCGCCCCACCAGATTCGGGGCCAGTGTCAAGATGCGACCAACCCCCCAGTCCCCCACGACATTCCGCTTTCGTCCGTGCCCCTGTTCCCCCCAATCCTTCCGGGAAGTCGAGTCGCGCAGAACGAAGGAAAGTCTCACGTCCCGGAATCTACGCCCCCACCCGCATGCCCACACCCCTTGAAGCCCTCGAAGCCTGGATCCATTCCTGGCTGCCGCGCGAATCGTTGCGCGAACCGGCCGCTGCCGTGCCCGAACTCGCGCGCCGCTGGTCCGAACGCCACCGGTATTGGCACGGTCCTGGACACCTCCGTTGGCTCGTCGACGCCATCCGCGCCGAATCGCCCTCCGGCAACCGATCCGCCCTCCTGCTCACCGCCCTCTACCACGACGCCATCTACGATCCCCGTTCCCACAACAACGAGGAGGACAGCGCCCAACTCTGGCTCAGCCATGCCGCCCAACCCGACGCCCCGCTCGGCCGCCTCGTCGCCGAGACGATCCGCGCATCGGTGTGGAAGTCGCCGCCGGCTTCCGAAGTCGCCCGCCGCTTCTTCCAACTCGACACCCATCCCCTCGACGACGGATGTCCCCTCGCCGAGCGGGTTCGTTACGAGCAGGCCATCTTCCGCGAGTTCCAGTGGGTGCCCTTCGCCTCGTACCGGGAAAAGCGTGCCGAATTCCTCCGCCGTTGGAGCACGACGTATCCATCCCATGCCGCCGGCGCAACCCAGTGCCTCGACCTCCTGGGCTCCCTCACCCCACGCATCGCCCTCTACCCGGGCTCCTTCAATCCCTTCCACCTCGGACACCTCTCGATCCTCCGCCAGGCTGAAAAGGCATTCGACAAGATCATCCTCGCCGTCGGCATCAACCGCCAGAAACCCGGCGCAGGCGAGGCCATGGCCGAACGACTCGCCCGACTCCAATCCCAACTCCGGTTCCACGAGGTCACCGGCTTCGGCGGGCTCCTCTCCGACTTCATCGCCGAACTCGACCACCCGGTCACCGTCGTCCGCGGCGTCCGCGACGGCACCGACCTGGAAGCCGAACTCCGGTTCGCCCGCTTCCTCAACGATCTCCGACCCGACACGCAGGTCGTCTGGATCGCCGCCGAACTCCAGCACGTCTCGTCCAGCGGGATCCGCGAACTCGAGAGCTTCAAGCCCGGCGCCGGCGTCCGAGACATCCCGACCACCGACTCGATTTACCAACCAGTCTGACTTTCCCTCCGCGTCGGGGCACCCTCCGTTGGTAGGCCGCGTGCCCCCACGCGGCGTTTCACCATCCCCGCCGGGTGAAGGCACCCGGCCTACAAGCCGTCGGCCGGGTCCAACCCCGTTCGGGCTCAGGTCAGGGGCGAGAGGCCCCCGAATCCACGCGGACCCCAAATCCGCATTTGCCCGTGTACGTACCATCGGTCAACCTCCGCCCAACCGGTTCTCCTCCATGGCCGCATCCCGCAAATCGTGGTGTCAGAAGCTCGAGGATTCCACGGACCTCCCCCAGGTCATGGACATCCCCGCCAAGCTGCAGCCCCTACTCGGCTTCGACCGCCTGCGGATCCCCCGCAGCCAGACCCGCAAAGCCCCCGCATCATGAGCACCCTCCCAGCCGATCCTTCGCCCGCCCCTTCGCCCACGACCCCAGCGCCCGCCGCCGCCCGCACGAACACCACGGCTGGCAACTACTTTGTCTCGAACTACCCGCCCTTCGGCGCGTGGAAGTCCGAGGACGTGGAAGCCTACCTCGGCGTCCTCGAGCAACCGCCGCGCCCGGACGTTCCCCTCGGCCTTTACACCCACATTCCCTTCTGCCGGAAGCGCTGCCACTTCTGCTATTTCCGGGTCTACACGGACAAGAATGCCGAGGACATCCGAGGCTACCTCGACACGCTCCTCCAGGAACTCACCCGATACGCCTCCAAGCCGGTCATCGGTGGCAGGAAACCGAAGTTCATCTATTTCGGCGGCGGTACGCCCTCGTACCTCTCGCCCGACCAGCTTGGTTTCCTCACCAAGGGCATGAAGGAACTCCTCCCCTGGGACGAAGCGGAGGAAATCACCTTTGAAGGTGAACCCGGCACCCTCACCGACCACAAGCTCCGTGCGATCCGCGAGATGGGCGTCACCCGACTCAGCCTCGGGATCGAGCACTTCGACGACCACATCCTCGAGATCAACGGCCGGGCCCACCGTTCCAAGGAAATCCTCCGCGCCTACGCCTACGCCCGCGAGATCGACTTTCCCCAGATCAACATCGACCTCATCGCGGGCATGGTCGAGGAGACCGAGGAAAAGTGGTGCGAGGCCGTGGCCAAGGCCGTCGCGCTGCGGCCCGATTCGGTGACGATCTACCAGATGGAGGTGCCCTACAACACGACCATCTACCAGAACATGAAGGCCGAGGGACGCCTCGTCGCACCGGTCGCGGACTGGGAGACCAAGCGCCGTTGGGTCGACTACGCCTTCGGCGAATTCGAGAAGGTCGGGTACACCGTCACCAGCACCACCACGGTCGTCCGCGACCCACAGAAGGTGAAGTTCCAGTACCGGGCCGGGCTGTTCTCCGGAGCCGACCTTCTCTCCATCGGCGTCGCCAGCTTCGGCCACCTCTCCGGCGTCCACTACCAGAACCAGCACGACTTCCAACCCTACCTGAGTGCCGTCCAGTCGGGTCGCCTCCCCATCTATCGCGCCCTCCAACCCACCCCCGCCGAACTTTACACGCGGGAGTTCATGCTCCAGCTCAAGCTCGGCTCCGTCAGCGCCAGCGCCTTCACCCACAAGTTCGGCACCGACCCCCGCACGACTTTCGCCACCCCGCTCTCCACACTTCGCGAATGGGGATACCTCGTCGAGGAGGGCGATCGCATCGGCCTGACCCGCGACGGTCTGCTTCAGGTCGACCGCCTCCTTCAGGAATTCTTCGATCCGAAATACCGGAAGGGACGTTACGCGTGACTGGGCCCGCTCCCACCTCGATTTCCTGGCTCCATCCCTTGGCGGACTTCTACCAGTCGGCCGGTCGGGTCCTGCCCACCCATCATGCCGTCGCCCCGGAGCTGATCCCGGAACCCCAGCGGACGCTCCTCGTCCACCACCGGGACATGACCAGCACCCTGGAGCAATTCCACGGTCGCCGGATCCACCTCGAGGTCCTCAGCCAGGAACTCCACGGAAATCTCCTCCATCGACAGGTGGTCCTGCTCCTCGACGATACCGATGAACCGGTCGAGTTTGGTGCCACCCGGGTCCACCTCGACCGTTTTCCGGAACCTTGGCGCAGCGAAATCGTGGCCGCCCGACGCCCCCTCGGCGGCATCCTCAACGCGGCCCGCCAACCCTACCTCAGCCGCCCCTCCGCCTTCATCGCCGTCGAACCGGATCCCTTCCTGAGCGCCGCCCTTCGCATCGCCGCCCCCTCCCCCAAGGCTCTCTACGGCCGCCAGAACACGCTCAGGACCCCCGAGGGACTGGAGATCGCTGAGATTCTCGAGATCCTGCCGCCGCACGCCGGACCTCGACCCTCCTGAAAACAGGAAACGCCCGAATCCATTGGATTCGGGCGTTATCCCTACAGATCCCCTCCACCCAAGGGCGTCCCGGGGAGTGGGGTGTTCAACTCGATCGCGAACGATCGGGAATCAGGCAGCGTATCAGGCAGCCCTTCAGGCCACCTTCTTCGCGGCGGTCGCGGCGTTCAGCCGCAACTGCAACCGGGACCGCTTGCGCGACGCGGTGGCCTTGTGGATCACGCCACCCTTCGCCGCCTTGGCCAGTGCCGAAGCAACAACCTGAAGCGCCGACTTGGTGTCCTCCGCCTTACCCGACCCAAGGGCGGTCTGGTACTTCTTCTCCAGCGTCTTCAGACGGGACTTGACGGACTGATTGCGCGCCGCCTTGCGGGCATTCCCGCGGACACGCTTCTCTGCAGACTTCGTATTCGGCATATGGACTGTCTTCCTCGAAAATTGAGGGCCGGAGACTATCCAGACCCACCGCATTGTCAACGAAGCGTTCTGAACCAATTCCAGCACTGGCCAAGTTCCACTGCGGATGGTATCCCCTTCCCAACAACCCCCATCAACCGGGGGTTGGTTCGTACATGCAGACCAAGGTCATCAGGAAGAAAAGCATCGGGGTCGACTCCGTCGAACCCAGTCTCACTCCGCCTCCGGCCACCGAGACCACGTTTCTCCTCAAGCCGAAGATCGTCGGCAAATCCAAGAAACGGGATATCCCCGAGGGCCTCTGGTCCAAGTGCCCCCGTTGTGACTCCCTGATCTACGACCGCGAACTCGACGACAACCTCAAGGTCTGCCCGAAGTGCCAGAACCACTTCGTCATCAGCGCCCGCGAACGGATCCATTCCCTCGTCGAAACCTGCACCTTCGAGGAAATCGACGCCACCATGGAGTCGGTCGACATCCTCAAGTTCACCGGCGTCGCCTCCTACGAATCCAAGCTCGCCGCCTACAAGAAGAAGTCCTCCCTCCTCAAGGACGCCGTCGTCACCGGCATCGGAACGATCGGAACCCACCGGGTCGCCCTCGGTGTCATGGATTTCGCCTTCCTCGGTGGCTCCATGGGCTCCGTCGTGGGCGAAAAGCTCACCCGCCTCATCGAGGCCGGTACGGACCGGGGAATACCTGTCATCATCTTCTCCACCAGCGGCGGCGCCCGCATGTACGAGGGAATGTTCTCCCTCATGCAGATGGCCAAGACCTGCGGCGCCCTCGGCTACCACGCCAAACAGCGCCTCCCCTACATCTCCGTCCTGATCAACCCCTGCTACGCCGGCGTCATGGCGTCCTACGCCTCCGTCGGCGACCTCATCCTCGCCGAACCCGATGCCATGATCGGCTTCGCCGGTCCCCGCGTCATCCGCGACACCACCCAGGCCGACCTCCCCGAGGGATTCCAGACCGCTGAATTCCTCCAGCAGCACGGCCTCATCGACGCCATCGTCCACCGCAAGGATATGCGGGCCCGACTCATCTACTACCTGGACTTCTTCGGCGCCGCCCGCCGCAAGGCCTCGGCGTAGGGAGATCCCAGTCTCCGGTTCCGGGCCCCGTAGCTGCCGACGTCAGGAGGCAGTCCCCAACCGCCTCGTCACCTCGTCGGCTACCCGTAGCTGCCGACGTCAGGAGGCAGGGCGCCGCAGGCATCTGCCAACCGCCCACCCTCACCCCAAGTCCAGCGTCGCACACGCCTTCTCCTGCGATGTGCTCTCCAGACGCACATGGGTCGCCCCAATCTCCTTGAGGCGCTTCTCCACGGTCGCCTTCGCCAGTTCAGGACGATTGCAATCCCGGCTCAGGTGCCCGAGGTAGATCGTCCCTACCCCATCCGGCACCAACTCCACCGCCACCTCGGCCGCGGCGTCGTTCGAAAGATGACCGTGCCGGCTCAGGATCCGCTGCTTGGTGCTCCATGGCCTGCGGGTATCCTCCTGAATCAGCTTCAGATCATGGTTGGCTTCCAGCACCAATACCCGTGACTTCCGGACCCGCTCCAGCACCAGCTTCGTCACGTGTCCCAGGTCCGTCAGGAACCCGATCTCTCCCGCATTCGTCCGCAACGCGAATCCCACCGGATCCATCGCGTCGTGCGGCACACTGAACGACTGCACCTCAATGTCCCCGACCGTGAATGCGGATCCGGTCTCGAAAACCCGATAGCAAAGCGCCTTGTCGCAAACGCGCCCGATCGCGTCCCGGGTCAAACGATTGGCGTAGACCGGAATTCCCAGCTTCTCGCAAAGCACACCCAACCCTTGGATGTGATCCCCATGCTCGTGGGTGATGATCACCCCGGAAAGGGTCTCGGGGCCGCGCCCGATGGCCGCCAGACGATCCCGGATTTGTCGCGCACTGAAGCCGGCATCGATCAGGAGCCGGGTTTCCCCGGCTTCCAGATAGGCACAGTTGCCTCCGCTACCACTCCCCAGGATCGTGAATCGAACCGACATCCCCGGCATCCTCGCCGACCCAACGATTCAGGGCAACCCACTCCCGGCCCGACGCCTCCATCCCACGTAGCCCAACCCGGCCAACCCAAGGATTCCTACGGGCACGCCCACCGAAACCTCCGGCACGAAGTTGAAACTGAGCCCGTACTGGGTCCCGAGGCTGCCATCCACGGCGATCGCGTACCGTCCCGGAGCCAGGTTCTGCAGGTAGATGTGCTCCACGTTGTCCACCGCACTGTCGCTCACGGCCAGGGACGTCAGCGGAGTCGAAACCCCATCGGTCGTCAGCACCTGCAGGCTCAGGTCGGCCAACGCGCTCGCCGCCAGCACCGTCGTCGCGTTCAACGTCGTGAAATTGGCCCCTCCCGTGCGCGCCGACCCCGTCGGATCGTTCGGATCCCCGGTCACCCGATTCCAGGTCAGGGTCACCATCAGGTTGCCGGCGTTCGCCATCGTATTGTCGACGAAGTAGTACTGCACCCCCACCGCCCCCGCGCCCAGATCCCATCCCCGCAGGTCGCTCGCCGAACCCACGGTCTTCTCACCCGCCATCAGGACGTCGTACATGCGGTTGACCCGGAGTTCTCCCGCCCCCTGCTTCAAGTCGACCGGCTGCGTTGAACTGTTCGCCCACCCCGCCAACTTCTCGGCCCCGGTCATGATCAACGACCGCACCACCCGCGGATCATCCGCGTTGCCCAGCGACGGGGTCTCCTGCGCGCGATCCGCAATCAACGTCGCCGCCCCCGCCACCAGCGGCATCCCATAACTGATCGGGGCCAACGGAACCACCACGTCCACCAGCACCCGCCCGGCTCCATCCACCGTCGACAACCCGTCCGACGACGCCCCACTCGAAAGCCCAACCTGGATCGTGTTGTATCCCTGCCCCATCAACGCCGACGGCGACACCCCAGCCACCCCGTCCATCGCCGTCACGATCGTCACCCCATCCCGATCCGCCAGATAGTCAGCGCGCCTCAGGATATCCGCATTCTCCTCCGCAGCCGTTGCCTGCCCCGCCCAACTGCCGTTGATCACCTTGGGAATTCCCAAGACCGAAAGCGCCGGATGCACCACGGGCGCTGTCGACGGATTCAACCCTTGCAGGGCCGCTGATCCCAGAAACGTGTTCACCTCCATCGAAACCAACGTCGAAAGATCCGGCGACACCCCTCGCGTGCCGGATCCGTACCAACCCAAGCCGACGTCCCGTGCGTGCGTGCTGAACGTCACGGTGGGATCCAGTAGGATCGGCGGTGGACCGGCCCGGAAAATACTCCGACCGGCCGTAATCAGGGGATCCGTGAGGTCCGGCCAATACACCGGGTAGTCGACGGCCGCGATATTGACCGTGATCGGCGCCTCGGTCTGCCAACCCACAATCCCCGCTCCCTCGGGCAGGCTCGCTCCGTAGCGCGCCCTCAGATCCGTCAACCCGATCGTCGCCTCCCATTGCGCAGAAGCGGGCAAGGCTGCCAGAACCGCCCCAATCACGGGCAACCAGCGGGAAGGACGCCGAGCAGGAGAATGCATGTGGGGATTACCAACACAAAACCCAGCCAACCGCAAGGGGACGGACCGGGTCGTCTCCCGCCCCCCCCCAACGCCAACCCACCCTCCACCACCGCTCAGCCCCCAGGTTTTTTCCACTCTTCGGAAAATCCCACTTGCCGCCAAAGCCCAGCCCGCCTAGAAACTCGCCCCCGGCCCGCAAAAGGCCGAGATGTTCGTGTCAGCCACGCCAGTGTAGCTCAGTGGCAGAGCAACGGTTTCGTAAACCGTAGGTCGTCGGTTCAATCCCGACCACTGGCTCCACTTTTCCTGTCCCGGCGCTGGATCAACCCGATGCCCGCAATCTCCGACCGGAACCTCACGGTTTACCTCGGACAGGATGACAGGATTCACAGGACGGTTCCAAACCGCCGCCCGCAGGCATCCTGCCCATCCTGTTCATCCTGTCCAAAACCCCAGCCTTCCAACCCGTCCCAAGCGTCCCGCACCAGTCGAAAACGGTTCCGATGCCTTACGAACGACCGCAGGTTATCTCCTGACACCGGTCGCCGTCCCCGAGGCCTCCACCTGGGCAGCCATTTGCGCCGTTTGCGTTCTCGGAGGGTCCGTCCGGTGGTTGAGGAGTCGCCGGAGTTTTCGGGAAAGGGACGGGAACGCGCGGGATGCGTTGGTTCAGTCCTGAACCGGGGTCTCCTCGGTCGGGATCAACCCGATGCCCGCAATCTCCGACCGGAACCTCACGGTTTACCTCGGACAGGATGACAGGATTCACAGGATGGTTCCAAACCACCCCCGCAGGCATCCTACCCATCCTCAAAAGCCTTTCACCCCGGCCCCGGCGGTGGGCAGCGGGTTCGGTGTTCCCCATCCCAACCGAACCGGCTAGCCTGTGCCCGTGGTCGACCGCAGTCCAACCGGCGAGAGGATGTATCGGGGAATACCCGTCTCAGCCGGCGTGTCTCACGGCAAGGTGATCGTCCTGGGGGATGCAGCACGAACCATCCTGCGCCGGGAAATCCGTGCTGATGAGACCTCAGGCGAACTGGCGCGACTGCAGGAAGCGGTCGCCCGGACGCGTCGCGACCTCCTCGAGGTCCAGCGGCAGGTCACCGAAGCCCTGGGCACCCATGAGGCCTCCCTCTTCGACGCGCACCTACTGGTCCTCGAGGACGAAATGATGCTCGCCGAGGTCCATCACCTCATCGGCGAGCAATACATCAACTGCGAGGCGGCCTATCATCAGGTCGTCGAGAAGTTTGCCAAGGCCCTCGGCGAACTCGGCGACGACTACCTCCGTGAACGCGCGGCCGACATCCGCGACGTCGGCGGCCGCGTGCTGGACCACCTCCTGGGCCGCGCCACCGAACAGGACCTCCGGCACCTTCGCGAACCCTGCATCATCGTCGCCCCGGACCTGGCGCCCAGCACCACCGCGGTACTGGACCGCACCCGGGTCCTGGGTTTCGCGACCGATGGCGGCGGAACCACGAGCCACACGGCCATCATGGCCCGCAAGCTCGGCATCCCGGCGGTCGTCGGCCTTGGTGACATCACCTCGCGGGTCCGCACCGGGGAATACGCGCTGATCGACGGTCACGGCGGCACCCTGACCGTCAATCCCACGGACCAGACGCTCTTCGAATACGGTCAACTCAAGCAACGCCGCGCGGCACTCGACGAGCGGATCGCCGCGCTGCGGGACCAACCCGCGATCACCCTCGACGGTCACTCCGTCACCTTGGCCGCCAACATCGACCAACCCGAGGACATCCCCTCCCTCGTTGACAGCGGCGCCCACGGGGTTGGCCTGTTCCGGAGCGAATTCCTCTTCATCAACCGCCGCGAACTGCCCACCGAAGAAGAACAGTACGTCGCCTACCGTCAGGTCGCGGAGGCCGCCGCTCCGCATCCCGTGGTCATCCGGACGATGGACCTCGGCGGCGACAAGCTCCCGCCTGCCTGGGCCAGGACCGGCGAGCAGAACCCCTTCCTCGGATGGCGTGCCATCCGCATCAGTCTGGCTCTTCCCGAAGTCTTCGAAGCCCAGCTTCGAGCCATCCTGCGGGCCTCGGCGCACGGCCGGATCCGGATCATGTACCCGATGATCTCCAGCCTGAACGAACTGCGGGACGCCAACGCCACCTTGGAACGTTGTCGTGACGACCTCCGGTCCGAGGGCATCCCGTTCGACGAGTCCATGCAGGTCGGCATGATGATCGAGGTCCCCGGCGCTGCGCTCATCGCCGAAACGCTCGCCCGCGAGGTCGACTTCTTCTCCATCGGAACCAACGACCTCACGGGCTACACCCTCGCGGTGGATCGACTCAACGAGAAGGTGGCGCCCCTCTTCGCCCCGACCCACCCCGGTGTCCTCCGCCTCATCCAGATGACCGTGGAAGCTGCCCGGAAGCATGGCCGCTGGGTCGGCGTCTGCGGCGAGGCAGCCGGAGATCCGGGGGTGGCCCCGGTACTGCTGGGCTTGGGTGTCGACGAACTCAGCGTCACACCCTCCAGCGTCCCGGCCATCAAGTTCCTGCTGCGCCGTCTCCGAATGCCCGAAGCGGTTACCGTCGCCCAGGCCGCGCTCAATGCCGAATCGGCAGAGGAAGCCCTCAAGATTTCAACAGCCCTCGCCCGCAAGGCCGCGCCCGAATTGTTCCCGGCCGGTTGAACCATCCAAACAAGCGCTTTCCCCATCCGAAATCCTCGGTACCGTCGACCCCAAGCAGACATGAAAGTCCTCATCCTGGCCGCTGGCTACGCAACCCGGCTTTATCCCCTGACGTTGACCCAGCCCAAGCCCCTCCTGGCGGTGGCTGGCAAACCCATGGTCGACTACGTGCTCGACAACCTGTCCCCGATCCCTGGGATCGACCGGGTCTACATCGTCACGAACGCCAAGTTCGCCGGGACGTTCCAGGTGTGGGCCGATGACTACCGGGCCAGGAAGTCGAACCTCGAGTTCACCATCATCAACGATGGCTCGACGGACGACACCAACAAGCTCGGCGCCATCGGCGACCTCAACCTCGTCCTCGACCGGGAGAACCTCGATGACGACCTGATCGTCGTTGCGGGCGACAACCTCTTCAACCAGTCGCTCGAAGCCTTTGGCACCTTCTGCCGCGAGAAGCAGGAAGTCGTCCTCGGCGTCTATGACGTGGGCAGCCTCGACCAGGCCAAGAAGTACGGCGTCGTCGACGTCGACACCTCGGGCAAGGTCCGCAGCTTCGTGGAAAAGCCAGCGAACCCCGCCTCCACCCAGATCGGCATCGCGCTCTACTACTACCCGAAGAAGACGCTTCCGTTGATCCGCCAGTACATCGCCGAGGGCAACAATCCGGACCAACCGGGCCGCCTCATCCAGTGGCTCTACCCGAAGCAACCCGTCTACACCTGGTCCGTCCCGGGCATCTGGTACGACATCGGCTCCAAGGAAACCCTCGAGGAAGCCAACCGGATCTTCGCCCAGAGGTAACCGATCGCTCCGAAGTCTGCCCGGGTCCCGCCCATTCCGGGGCGGGCCCGGGCTTCTTCCATCCCGTCTGCGCGCCAGACCCACGGTCGTGTTTGCGGACGAGTCCATCTTCAGCCGTTGGTTCCAGGCCCGCTTCCCGGAACCCACCCCTGCCCAGGCCGCGGCCGCGCCCCGGATCCTGGGCGGCGAGCACGTCCTGATCATCTCGCCCACCGGCACCGGCAAGACGTTGGCCGCCTTCCTGCCGATCCTCCACCAACTGTCCCTCGACCACGCCCGAGGCCAGTTGCCCGACTCCCTCCAGGCCATCTACATCTCCCCGCTCCGCGCTCTTGCCTACGACCTCGACAAGAATCTCAACGGTCCCCTCCACGAAGCCTACGACGGCAAGTCCCCGATCCGTATCGCCCGCCGCTCCGGCGACACCGAGACGGGCGAACGGCGCCAGCAGTTCGAGCACCCGCCCCACATCCTTCTGACCACGCCCGAAAGCCTCGGCCTCCTCCTCAGCCAGTCCCGATGGCATCCCCACCTCGCCAGCGTGCGCTGGGTGGTCATCGATGAAGTCCATGCCCTCGCCGAAAACAAGCGTGGCGCCGACCTGAGCCTGAGCCTCGAACGCCTGTCCCACCTCTGCGGAAAGGGCCCGCAACGCATCGGCCTCTCCGCCACCGTTTCCCCCGCCGCCGAGGTCGCGTCCTACGTCGCCGGCGCGGGCCGCGAGGCCACCGTCGTCGAAGCCCCCACCGCCAAGCGCATCGACCTCCGCGTCTACACCCCGCTCCAGCGCCAACCCTACCCCGCCGCTGGTTTCAGCGGCGAACGCCTCGTCGGCGAACTGGCCCGTCTCATCGACGCCAACCGCACCACCCTCGTCTTCACCAACACCCGCTCCGGAGCCGAGGGCGCCACCTACTGGCTCCGACAGCAGCGCCCCGCACTCGGCGAACAGATCGAGTGCCACCACGCCTCCCTCGACCGTGACCTCCGCATCGCCGTCGAGGATCGCCTCAAGCGCGGCGAACTCCGCGCCGTTGTCTGCTCCACTTCCCTCGAACTCGGCATCGACATCGGCAGCATCGACCTGGTCGTCATGCTCGCCACCCCCAAGGGCGTCAGCCGCGCCCTCCAACGCACCGGCCGCGCCGGCCACCGCATCAGCGAGGTCAGCCGCGGCCTTCTCATGGCCACCAACGTCGGCGACCTCGTCGAGTGCTGCGCCACCGCCCGACTCGCCCGCGCCGGTCACCTCGACGCCATCCGCATTCCACGCGCCCCACTCGACGTCCTCGCCCAGCAACTCGTCGGAATGGGCTGCATCCGCGAATGGAACCGCACCGAGGCCTTCGATCTCGTCCGCCGCGCCTGGCCCTACCGCGAACTCAGCCTCGCCGACTTCGATCAGGTCCTCGACTACCTCGCCGGCGGCGGACGCTCGCTCCGCCAGCAGTACACCGACGTCTTCGGCCGGATCCATCTCTCGGAGGAAACCTTCGAGGCCCGCGCCGGCGCCGCCCGACGCGACTACCTCCAGAACATCGGAACCATCGCGACCGAAGGCGTGATCCGCGTCCTGCTCCGCAACACGCAACTCGGCACCGTCGAGGAAGGATTCCTCCGCGGACTGAAACCCGGCGACGTCTTCACCCTCGCCGGACGCCCGCTGCGCCTCGAACGCGTTGGCACGATGGAATGCTGGGTGGCGCGGGCCGACGGAGCCACGCCCACTGTGCCCCGCTGGGGCACCAATAAATTCCCGCTCGCCAACCGGGTCGCTCAGGAGATCCGGTCGTTCCGAAAGGATCTCCGCGTCCGCTTCGAGCAGGGCGAATCCGCGGCGCTCCTCATGGAATGGATCGCCACCCGCCTCGACTGCGGCGCCAACAACGCCGCCATCATTCATCGGGTCCACGCCGCCCAGCACGGCATCAGCGAGATTCCCACGCCGGACTTCCTCCTCGTCGAGGAGTTCCTCGACGACATCACCCAATTGCCCGAAGGCGTGCCCCTCTCCTCGAAATCTGCCCGCCCGGCAACCCGACGCCCCGCCCAGTCCAGCCAACCTCCCGCCGAAGCTCCGCCCGTCGGCGGACAACTGGCCATGGCTTCCATCGACCTCGGCTCCCGTTCCAGCCGCCCGCGCAGTCCCTCCCGGCCGTCCACACCCGATCCCGCCGCCCCCACCACGCGCCAGCGCCACTACTTTTTCCACTCACTCATCGGACGCGCCGCCAACGACGCCCTCTCCCGGGTGGTCGGACTCCGCCTCGGCCGACTCGGCGTCGGCAATCCGATCGCCACCGCCGACGACTACGGCTTCGTCCTCACCATCGGTGCCGATCGGCAGCTCTCCACGGAAGAGATCGCGGGTCTCCTGTCGCCGGAAAGCTTCGAACCCGACCTGGAAGAAGTCCTCCGCCGATCCGACCTCTTGAAGTACCACTTCCGGAATGCCGCCCAGACCGGCCTCATGGTCTATCGGAACTACTTCGGCGAACAGAAGAGCGCCCGCAAACTCCAGTGGAGCGCCGAAGTGATCTTCAACGTGCTGGTGCAGCACGAACCCGATCACGTCCTCCTGCGTGAAGCCCGGCGCGATGCCTCCCACTCTTTCCTCGATGAACCCCGCGCCCTCGCCTACCTCCGAGACCTGACCTCCCGCGGTCTCCCCATCCGCCTCCGGACCGTCACGCGCGTTCCGCCACTGTCCTTCGGGATGTACGCCACCCGCATCCGCGAAGCCCTCCTCGTCGAAGATCCCCGCGAAACCCTCGAACGCCTCTACCATCACTGGTGGAACCAACTCTCCACACCGTAGCCCCCGACGTCAGGAGGGGGTTCCAAAGACCTTTCCCGAATCCCGCCTCCTCACGTCGTCGGCCACCCCCATTCCGTAGCCCCCGACGTCAGGAGGGGGATCCAAAGACCTTTCCCGAATCCCGCCTCCTCACGTCGTCGGCCACCCCCTTCCGTAGCCCCCGACGTCAGGAGGGGGACCAAGGCATCTGGCCACTCAGAACTCCCTCCGTTGCCATCCCCTCTCACCCACGCGTAACGTCCCTCCATGCGACGACACGCATCGACGTTCCTGCAGTGCCTTTCGATCCCGTTCCTCGTGACGGCACGACTCCTGGCGCAGCAGCCAGCCATCGCCGAAACCGAGATCATCCTCAAGGAAGGCGTCGCTGTCGCGACCGGCGGGCGCATGGTCCGCACACCCTTCCACACGGATCCCATCGAGGCCCGGATCGTCGCGGGCACCTGGACGCTGCCCGCGGCCGGCGAAACGCTCTCCCTTCCCGGCGGCACCAACCGGACCTGGGAAGCCGTCTCCGCCAGTGCCGACGGTTCCTTCAACCACCCCGCACTCCGCGGCGGATACTTCGAAGTCCCCTACGTCTCGGACTCCGATCGCATCCTCCTCCTGCGCGCCAGCGGCCACTCCATGGCCTATGTGAACGGCGAACCCAGGGCCGGCGACGTTTACCGCAACGAGACCGTTTCCCTTCCCATCCGGGTCCGACGCGGCACCAACGACCTCCTCTTCGCCACCGCGCGCGGCGGCCTGCGCGTGAAGCTCGCCGTCCCCTCCCGGCCCATCGCCATCGACCCGCGGGACCCGACGCTTCCCGACCTGATCCTGGGTCAGCGCAACGAAACCTTCGGCGCCGTCCTCGTTGTCAATGCGACCACCGAAGCGCTCTCCGACCTCGTCCTTTCCGCCTCCGTTGCCGGCGGGCCTTCCACCGAAACCCCCGTTCCCTCTGTCCCGAAACTCGGCACGCACAAGACCGGATTCCGGATCCTCCATCGGGGCCGCTCGAACACCAACCGCCTCGACCTCGAACTGCGTCTCCGCCACCGCGGCAAGGTCATCGACACCGCGCATTTCCCGATCTCGATCAAGCCCGCCGACCAGACCCGTCGCGAGACGTTCGTCAGCGAAATCGATGGGAGCGTGCAGTACTACGGGTTCGTGCCGGCGAGGCCGATGCCCGGAGCCCCCGAACGTCCCGGACTCGTGCTCAGCACGCATGGCGCCAGCGTCGAGGCTGCGGGCCAGGCCGCCTGTTACGCCCCCAAGACGTGGACCCACGTCGCCGCACCGACCAACCGCCGCCCCTACGGCTTCGATTGGGAGGACTGGGGCCGACGCGACGCCATCGAGGTGCTCGACCTCGTGCAGTCGAAGTACTCGACCGATCCGGCCCGGACCTACCTGACCGGCCATTCGATGGGCGGCCATGGTACCTGGCAGTTGGGCGTCACCTTCCCCGATCGCTTTGCAGCCCTCGCCCCGAGTGCCGGCTGGATCAGCTTCGCCAGTTACGGCGGTGGTCGTCGGCCCGAACCGACCAACGAAATCCAGCAACTCATCCATCGCGCCTGGACTCCGGGCGACACGCTCGTCCTCGCCACCAATTATCTCCACCACGGCATCTACATCCTGCATGGCGACGCCGACGACAACGTCCCGGTCTCCGAGGCGCGCACGATGCGCAGCGTGCTCTCCACCTTCCACCAGGACTTCACCTGGCACGAACAACCCGGCGCCGGACATTGGTGGGGCAACGCCTGTGTCGATTGGCCTCCCATCTTCGACCTCTTCGCCCGGCATCGCATTCCCCGCGATCATGAGGTCGGCCGGAACCGATTCGCCACCGCCAATCCCGGCATCTCCGCTTCCTCGCGCTGGATCACGATCGAAGCCCAGCAACACGCCCTTGCCCGCAGCAGCGTCGACATCCGATGGGATGCTCCCGCCCGGCGTTTCGCCGGCGTCACGGAGAACGTCCGACGCCTGTCGTTCCACCTCGCGAATCTCCCCGGGGGAACCACGCCCAGCGTCGAACTCGATGGCCAACTCCTCACCAACCTGACCGTCACGCCCGGCACCCAACGGATCTGGGTCGCCCGCGACGGCGACCAATGGAAGTCCTCCGGCCCGTCGCCCCGCTCAGCCAAGGGTCCGCATCGCGCGGGGCCCTTCAAGGAAGCCTTCACCCATCGGATGCTCTTCGTCTACGGCACCCGCGGCACGCCCGAGGAGAACGCCTGGTCCTTCGCCAAGGCCCGCTTCGACTCCGAATCGTTCTGGTATCGAGGCAACGCCAGCATCGAACTCGTCACGGACACCGAGTTCCTCAAGTCCCACCTTCGCGACCGCGACCGCGGCATCATCCTCTATGGCAACGCGGACAACAACGGCGCGTGGAACTCACTCCTCGCTGACAGCCCGGTGCAGGTGCGACGCGGCTCCGTCCGTGTCGGATCCCGCGAGATCACCGGCGACGACCTCTCCTGCCTCTTCCTCCGTCCCCGACCGGGCAGCGAAATCGCCAGCGTCGGCGTCGTTGCCGGCACGGGCCTGCCCGGTCTCCGACTGACGGACCGCGTGCCCTACTTCATGGCCGGGGTTGCCTTCCCGGACGTCACGGTCTTCGGAAGCGATGCCCTGACAAAAGGCTGGAGCGGCGCCCGAGCCGCCGGCTACTTCGGCCAGGATTGGTCCGTCGAAAACGGCGAATTCGCCTGGGGCAATCCCACCCCGTAGCCCCCGACGTCAGGAGGGGGTTCCAAAGACCGTTCCCGAATCCCGCCTCCTCACGTCGTCGGCTACCCTGCTGATCGTAGCATCCAGTCGGGAGGCTGCGGGCTCAGTCCACGGTTGAGTCCAACCCCAACTCCCGCGAACCATTCCGCCATGGCGCACATCCACGAGAAGATCGATTTCACGGTCGCAGTCTTCGTCGTCTCCGACTCCCGGATCCTCCTCATCCTGCACCGCCGCCTCGGCA
>CAIMMI010000083.1 GCA_903842505.1 uncultured Verrucomicrobiota bacterium
GCCACACAAGCCTCCCTGAGCAGCTACCTGACCACGACCACTGGCGACGTGCGCTATTACACGAAAGCAATTCTGGACAACCTCCAGATCGTGGGGCAGACCTCCCTGAACACCCAGCTGGCGAACTACGCGCTGCGCTCTGGAGCCACCTTCACCGGCACCGTCGTGGCTCCGACCTTCAACTCTGGGACGACCAACCTCTACAATTTGACGGTGGGCGCTTCCACGGTGGGCACCCTGCGGCACCCGAGCGCGCTCCAGCTGGCCATTGGCAACAACACCACACCGACAGCCTCCGAGATCATGCTGTCCATGGACGCCACGGGTGTGTCCGCCAACTCCAACCTGAGCACCTACGGAGCTTTCTACGCGGCTGGCGGCGCTACGGTGGACAGTACTCTGCAGGTCAACGGGTCGTCAGACTTCACAGGGGCGGCGGTGTTCGACGCTGGAGCCACCGTGACCGGGTCGATGACTGTACGCAAGAGCGCAGCCACCAACCCCCACATAAAGCTGGGCTTCTACAACAATGAGACGGCCGACTTATACCTGTACTCCAGCGCCAACATCGGCTATGTCGGAATGTCCAACGCGGGCATGCAGATCAGCACCGACTCGAGCCTGCCCCTCTACATCGTCCCGAACCGCTTCGCCAACCTAACCCGCACGGTCTTCGACTCGGTGGGTCGCGTGGGTATCGGCATGATGGTGTCAAGCGCGACCCTCCCTACAACGCCCACTACTCAGCTGCACATCTTGGGCGGAAACTACACGGACGGGACCTGCGTTTGGCAATCCAGCAAGGCAAACAGCACTCAGCTCTCACACGCGCACTACGGCACTAAAGGCGACTGGTACATTCGCTCCGCTGACCCCACGGGCATCGTCTATCTACAGGACCAGGCGACCGCCTATGTTCAAATCGGTTCGACCCCTGCCACGGAGAAGCTGCACGTGACCGGGAATGCCATCGTAACGGGGACCATGGCGCTGACGAACGCCAGCACGTCCAAGTTGGGTATCGGTATGACCCCCGTTTTCCAACTCGACATGTACAACTCGGGCTCGGGTTGCGTAATGAAGTGCAACGCCGCCTCGGGCGACAGTCTTCTGTACCTATTTTCGGGGTCCCTTGGGCGGGCGACGCTCAAGAGCAACTCGGGTGGCCTTTTCACGATCTACAGCAGCAGCAACGCCACGGCGCAGCAGATGAAGTTCCAGGTGTCGTCTGGGATCACCTGCTGCACCATGAACGTCGACGGCTCGTGCTCCACGAATTTCACGTGGACCGGGCCGCAATTCACCAGCACTTCCGACACTTCCCTGAAGAACGACCAGCAGCCAGTGAGCCAGGAGGACATCCGCCAGGTCTTCGACGGGCTGTCGACCAAGACCTTCGTGCGAAACGACATCCCCGAGGAGCTGGCGAGTGGGACGCGCCGCGTCGGCTTCATAGCCCAGGAGCTGCAGGCGGTGCTCCCTCCGGCCTTCCAGAACCTGGTGGTGACGGCGCCTAACTATCGGGACTCCGGCAAGGACATCCTGGCCATCGACTACGGCGTGCTGACCTCCGTCCTCTGGGAGGTCGTGAAGGGCCAAGACGCCAAGCTGAAGAGCCTGGAGGCGCGCCTGGCCGCTCTCGAAAGCCGAACCTGACGGGCCCCAAATAAATGGAGAGCGTCATTGAAGAGCTCAGAGCCCTGGCGAAGGAGATGTTGATCCGCGACGCCCGCAAGCTCTTCCAGGTGGCCAAGACGCGCCACATCCCGGGCGCGTCGATGGCTGCGGCCACGGAGGCCCTAAAGGACAACGTGGCGAGGCAAGTGCTGGCCCCCAAGCCCAGATCTCTCGGCAAGAGCGCCGCCGAAGGTCCCGATTCGCGCTTCCAGGCGGATCTCGTCGATTTCTCCCAGAACACCAACGCCAAGAAGCATGGAGGCAATAAGTATGCGGTCCTAACGGCCGACGTCTTCACCAGAGAGCTGCGCGCCGTGCCGCTCAAAAGCAAGAATCCGGCCGAGGTGACGGGGGCAGTCGAGAAGACCCTCCATGAACTAGGGGCCAAAGGGGACTACACCATCTCGACAGACAGAGGGGGCGAGTTCGTGGGCCTGGATCGCGTGAAGGAGGGCATCCACATGGCGAAAGATCCGTCAGACCGGAACGGACTTGCAGTGGTCGACAAGGCCATGCAAACCATCAAGAAGGGGCTCGCAGACGCCGTGGGGCAAGGGAAAAACGTCAGCTGGGCCGAGGAGATCCCCAAGGTCATCGACGCATACAATCACACGCCGCACCCTGCGGTCTATGGCACGCCTGCGGGAGTCCAGGAGCATCCCAC
>CAIMMI010000084.1 GCA_903842505.1 uncultured Verrucomicrobiota bacterium
AGGCGCGGGGCGCGGAGAAGGCCCATGTTGGATTCCTGCCCGGCTTACGGTTGGCAGAGTTCTGCCACCACGCCCTTCGCACCGGGTGATTCAACTCGGACCCGCACGATGCCGGAGCCGCGCAGTGTGACCGAGTCGAGGCGTGGGCCGGGGCCGGTGAGGGTCTGGCTGTCCACGATCCGGAAGCCGGCGTCGAGCGCCTGGATTTCGAGACGATCCCCGTCCATGGCGACCTTGAGTTGGACCGCAGGAACGGCGGCCGGCAGGAGGATGTCCGTTTCGCCGCCGCCGAAGGCGATGCCTTGTTCGCCGTTGCGGGTGGTGATTTCAACCGACGGTGCCAGGAGACCGGACGGGAGACGCCGCGTGACGACGGTGCTCCCGGCAATCCACGGATTGGGTTTGGCTCCCGGGCCAACGCGATAGTTCGCGCATTCAGCGCCGGTTCCCGCGACCGCGGAGCTGCCTTCGCAGCAGACGCGGAGGAGTGTCGTCAGGTCGTTGGGAGCGATGACGACCACCCGGCGGATCGCGGCCCCGGCCCTGCCGAGATGCACGGACTGCGGAGCCCCGGTGACTCCCAGGAAGGTGCGGCGGTCAACCGTGACCCCGTCTGCGTCGAATGCTTCGAACTCCACGAGACCGGAACGCTGGAGGAAGTCGATGGCGACGGCGGCGCACGGACGCATCAGTTCGATCTCGGTGCGGTACTGGACATGATAGCCCACATGACCTCCGACATCCTCGATGCGTGTGTTGGGGTCGGGGATCGGAGCGGAATCCGACTGCAGCCAGGACTGGAACTTCAGTCCATCGGACTCCAGGGGGTTCGGGACGCTTCGCGGGGTTTCGAGACGGAAGTCCCGGCAATCGTCGCCCAGTCCGCCAGCGCCGAGGAGGTCGGTGAATTCGCAGCACAGCTTTGCGATCACGGTGAGTGCGTTCGGGGATTGCACGCTGAGCCATGCGATGTCGGTTGTGGCCGAGCGCAGGACTACCCGGCGACGCATTGGGGAGGTGCCCAGCACCCGTTCCGTCGCCACCGGGATTCCGGCTGCATCGTACGCGGTGAACTCGACCCAACCGGATCGGGAGACGAACTCCAGGTCGACGGCATGCGCCGGCACCGGAAGACCCACCGTGAGGAACGTGTCCACATCGACGCCCAGGGTGCCGTCCAGGGCACGGACCAGCACGTTCGGGCGTGCGGTGCCACCGGGCGTGCTGTCGCTGTCAAACTGGTAGCCGCCCACGGTCCAGGGGTTGGATCGGGGGCCGGCCTCGAAGGTTCCGATGTCGAGGCAACGTTCCGGGTCCGAGTGCAGTCGGAAGAAGCGGGTGTCTTCCCCGGGCGGAATTGAAGCGTTGAAGCCGTCCTTCCCGGCGCGGACTGGAATCCGGGACGCGGACCAATGGATTCCGTCGCGAAGGGCATCCGACTCCTCGAGGCGAGGAAGCTGTTCGGTGCTGGGCCAGCTCAGGAACAGCATTTCCTTGAAGGGATCGTTCCCCGGTGCCGCCAGCAATGCCGGTGGTGGTGCCAAGGGTCCCCCAGCGAGGTCCTCGATCCCCGGCGATCCGTCACGGATCGCATTCCGGGGCAGGTTCAATCCAATCAGGATTCCGAGGGTGCCTTCGCTGTACTCGAGGATATAGGTGCCGGGTGCCAGGCTGGGCCGACGCAGGGAAATGGTCCGGGCACCAGCGAAGGCGTCGGGAGGACCGGACTGCTGGCCCAGCAGTTCCGGTGTGGCGGTTTCGGCGAGGACATTGCCGTCGAGGTTGAGCAGACGGACACGGAGCGAGGCCTTTGCCGGGATGTCGAATTGGGCAGCGAAGTCGCCTCCGCCCCGCCACTCGAACAGGTTCCACTCCGGGGTCAGGACACGGCCAAAATTGTCGCCGCGTCGGCCGGGAAGCTGGAGGAAATCATCCGGGTTGATGGTGAGCGAATCCGGCGCAGGGCAGGGGAATGGGAACCGTCCACCACTGAAGATGTCGCGTCCGGAGGAAGCCCCCCGTTCCCGTTGCAGGTCGGACAAGGCACAGATGTTCGGGGGCAGGGTGCGATACACGAATCGCGCCGTGTAGATCACCGGCCGGAGCGGGTTGACGTTCGAGAACTCCACCCGGACGGGCGGGAGCGGGAGCGTGGAATAGGGAATCGTCAGCGGCGACACCGTGGAGCGTGCGATGACCTCGGAGGCGGATCGGCGAGTGCGGCCCCAGACGGTGCATTGCATGCCGGCACCGAATTCGATCTGAAGGCTGGGCTGGCAACCTTCCAGTTCCGGGAAGTTCTCGATGCGGAACCAGTCCACGTCCTCGCCCGAATGCAGCGTCAGTTCGCGAACCACGATCTCGCTTGAGGATTCACCGAAGGACGATGCCGCGGTCACCCAGGGATTGGTTGTGCCGTTTCCGACCGGAGTCGCCCTTTCGACCGCGTTGTTGTCGGGGCGTGAGGGGTTACCCGGGGTGTTGCGGTCGAAGCGGTCCGTCGGAGGGGCAGCGCCGGCGTATGCGGTGTCGAGCCAGGCGAGCTTGTAGACATTGTCGGCCCGGCCGACACCGCGTACCGCAAAGCGGAGGTCGGATCTGGCGAACAGGGCTGGGGTGACAAAGGTGATGCGCGTTTCCGCACCGATGGTTTCGACGGTCGTCGGGGAGAGCCCTTCGAGGGTGAGGTCACCGAATCCGCGCGGGTAGGTGAGTTGGATGCGGGCGGTATGAAGGCCGCTGGGATCGGTCGGCAGGATGATGCGCCACCAGTCGACATCGGCACGGTCCGGAGCGCCGTCTTCGCCCAGGATGTTGATCAGGGTTCCGGTCTCGACGGTGCCGATCCCGAGCGGACGCGCGTTGTCCCGGTCATCGGCGGCTTCGGCGAGATTGATCTCATTGAAGTTCATCCGCGTGTCGTACCCCAGGGGAGCAAAGTCCGGTATGATTCCAGCAGCGGCCGTGCGCACGGCACGGAGTGGGTTGATGAGATGGCGGCGGAGCGGGGCCCCGGCATTGACGGCGGCGACCTGGTCGGGGGGCGCCATGGCGGCCAGTTCGGCCGTGGTCCACGCACTGTTCGTCAGGATGCCCCGGATGCGTGCGGGGATTCCGCGACGCTGCACAGCGGTCAGGCCTGGGGTGCGGGGATTGAGCGAGGGGTTCACGGCCTGCATGGCGGCAATGGTGCCCGCCGCATAAGGCGCCGCAGCGGAGGTCCCGCCGATGGTTTCGAGGCCCCATTCATTCGCAGGCGTGATGCGGTCTTCGGGGAGTGGCCGATAGTAGGCGGTGCGGATCGGGGCCCAGATGTTCACGCGGTTGCCGGTGAAATGCTGGTTGTCGAAGGGCCAGTTGTCGGACGTGGCACCCGCGACGATGCAGGGTTCGATCATGGCCGGGAACACCTGCCATTCCTCGATGCGGACTTCATTGAAATTGATGAGGTCCCGGATGACGGGCGGCAGGACTTCGGCGGAAAGCCGGTTTCCGGCGGACACGACGATGGGAACGCCCCGTTCGGTGGCGAATTGGACGCCGGCGATCATGGGGTCGCGTGGGTCGCCGATGAGCAGCGTGGCAAAGCAGGCCGTGCTGGCCGCCACGGTGGCGGCAGTCGCCACACCACAGGCAATGAACAGGGGGATGGCGATGATGGGGCCGACGAAGGGGATGGCTGCAGTGGCACCCGCCGTGGCGCAGATGGCGGCAGATGCGGTGGCCAGGATGACGGTTGCGGTCGCGCACAGGGCCGCCCGCCCGGCGGGCGAGCAGATGTTGAAACCGATGCCCAGGTTGTCCGCGATGCGGCATGGGTATCCGCCGCTGAGGTTGATCACGGAGGCTCCATCGGCGGCGGCCTTCTGGATGCCGGCGCCAAACTCGAAGACGTACGAACCGAGCCCATACTGGTAGAGCATGGGCTGGGCGATCTGGCCGGCGACACCCGCGCGGCCGCCGATGCGACCATCTCCCGGGCTCCAGCGGTTGTTCAGTTTTCCCGCCAGCGTCGTGGCCACGCCGGTTCCGTGCCATGTACGGCTACCGAACAGGCTGTTGCCAACGCGCTGGAATCCAAACGCACGCCCGGGACCGCACAGCATTCCGCCCGGACCCGCCGCTTCCATGTCACATTCCACCAACGGCGTCCTCAGATCGGGACTCGGTGCGAACCCGACATCCAGGATGCCCGTGGGTATCCGCATTTCGTCGCGATCCCACAGGGCGAGGAATGCCCACAACTGCGGGACATTCAGGGGACCGTTGTTCAGGAGCGTCCGGGATCCCGGAGCCTCGTCGGTCTCGACGGGAAGAGGACCGGGAACGTCGTGGAACTGGAGCCTTGGGTTCGAGGCCACGATGTAACCCCGGAGACGCAGGTCGAGGATCGTTGACCAGAGATCCAGGACTTCGCTGTTGGAGGCGACGACCTCGTCCTTCTGTTCCATCAGGTCACGGATCTGACGAAGGGACGGCAGGTCGGCTTTCGGCGGGGCCACCCGCACGAGGTAGCTGGGCGATTCCCCGGATTGGATGTCGCCCTGGGTGGCGAGGACCTGGCCGCCGGTGGCTTCGAGGAACCGCTTGAGGTCATCGGCGTCCCGGGGAAAGAACACGAGTTCATCAATCGGGATCTGCAGCGGCCATCCGCCCCGGGCGATCAACGTTCCGAGTCGCTTTGCACCTTCGGGCGGTTGGAGTTCGTCCGGCGTGAGGGCGATCTCGGGCTTGAGCACCACCGGGGAGCCGGCGAAATCCGGATCCCGGATCAGGGCGAAGTCTCCCACGGACTCTTCTTCGGTGGGCGGATGGGATGGGTCTTCCTGGACGTAGAACAGGGCGGCAACGCGGTCGCCCGGCTTCACGGAGAGGACGCCATCGTGAGGGCTGGAGGGGGCATTCGTGGTGACCACCGGGGACTGGCTTCGGAAGGTGCGCGGAGAAAGGGGGTCCCGCTTGAGCGTCATCAGTTCCACGTCACCGGTGATCGTTGAGGCAACCAGGGCGTGCAACTCCGTGGCCGTGCTGATGTGGACAACGGTCAGTACCCCGTGGATTCCATCGCCGGTGGGGTAGATCCGGCGATCGAGTTCGAGTCGCGTGCCCGAGGGCTTGCCGGCGCTGACCAGGGGTTTGGGGCCCTGCGTGGAGAAACCGGCGAAGGACAGCGTCCGATTCGCGTTCAATCCCTTGGCTTCACCGATGGCTGGCTGGAATCCGAATCCATCGAGATGGGGTACCACGCGGTAACTTCCGGGAATCAGGCCACCAAACGCATACTGACCCTTGCTGTCCGTCAGGGTCAGTCGCTTGCTCGGACCATCCAACGCGACGGCGACATTCGCCATGGGCTGTCCGGAGCGGGTGACGACGCCGGAGAGGGTAACCTGGGTCGGACCACCCAGGGCCTCACAGTACGTGACCGAAGCCCACGTTTTGGGCGATGGCAGCACGACGCCAATCGGACCGGAAGCGACGTCATCGGGCTTCAACAGGCCAACGTGGGCGATGGCGATCCCGTCGGTTGTGATCAACGATCCCAGGGTGCTCTCAGGAATGCGGATTTCGAGACAGGGCGGGCCGTTGCCGGCGCAGGCCTGGCTGAACCGTGCCTCCCAGAGGTTGGCCAGGTTGGGAGCTTCGACAAACCCTCCTTTGCCATCGCCGACGAAGGTTCGCAGGGAACCATCCAGATAGGCGCGAAGCTGGAGGTCTACCGAGCCTGCCAGGGCGCGCTTGGCGTGTTGGGCATCCAATTGCACGGCGACGTACGATGCGGCGCGGCCCGTCCCGGTGGGTTCCGCCAGGCCGGTGATGCCGATGTAAAGCGCGCGATCGACCGCTGCGTCACGGTAGACCAGGTGAGCCGTCACATCCGGCGCCAACGACTGGCTGTGCCGCCGGAGTGCAACCTGCTCGGCTCCCGCATACTCGGTGGCGAGTGCCGGGGTACCGTCGAAGGCGATCGGAACCGTCGTGCGGGGCACCAACAGGTCGCGCGGAAGCACTCCGGCGGCCTGTTCGATGTTCCTGAGTCCCAGGGGTACGGAAATGTTGCTGACCAGTTCTCGTCGTCCGCCCGTATCCCAGACGGCCTCCAGTTTGGGCTGGTTCCGGAGTTCGGTCTCCATTCCTGCGGCGATCTCCGCACCCGTCCGCGCCGTCGACCAGAGCCGGATTTCGTCAAGAGCCCCGCTGAACACGTAGCCTCCCGGGTCGCCACCGACGATCACCGGCCCGGTGAAGTTCGCGCCGTTGTGGGCGAGAGCACGGGTTCCCGCCGGCTGACCGTTGATATAGAAGCTGACCGCCTTGCCGTCGTAAGAGGCTGCGACATGGCACCATTGACCCGCGGGTATCGTCTGGTCGGCATCCGCGAATGCGCCGCCGCTCCGGTAAAACCGCAGCCGTTCGCAGAAGCCAAACCACCAGGACTGGCTGTACGAATGCGAAAGGATCGTCTCGCAGTTGTTCGCATTGCTGCGGAACACCCACGCCTCGACCGTCATCGGAACCGAAGCGTCGAAACCGGCGCGGTGCTTGAACTCCAGCCCACTCCCCGGCGAGCCATCAAAGAGTGTGCTGCGCGTTGGGGGGCAGTCTGCGGCGCGTCCGTGCAGGGCCAGCAGCCCGAGCATCAAGCCGGAAAAGAACCAGCGGGAGGAACGCCATCGACGGAGGGCGCCGTGAAAAAGGTTCGCGATATTCATGGTGCGGGACGTGGGAACGACTTGCCTGACTTAGAGCAGCCCCGGAGCCATTCTCAATCTTGAACAGAGGGGCAAACCTCGTCCGTGCTGCGGACCACGCACCCATCAAAACCCATTCTGGGAACTTTCGGCGCCTTGCTGCATCCTGCGGGCCGTGAACGAACCTCAGAGTCCTGCGCCCGAGGGCGCGCCTGCTTCCGCTGCTGCCGGTGGTGAACCCGTGTCGCCTGCCGTCGTGCCAGTGGCTCCCGCGGCTTCGCCGGCGCCCGTCACTCCCCCGGGATTCCGGGCGGGCATGGCGGTGTTGGTGGGACGGACCAATGCGGGCAAGTCCACCCTCCTGAACGCGCTGGTGGGACGGAAGGTCTCGATCGTGACGCCGAAGCCCCAGACGACCCGCGATACAATCCATGGGATCGTCCATCATCCGAAGGGTCAGGTGGTGTTCGTCGATACCCCGGGATTCTTCCATACGCGCGGGACCCGGATGGTGCAGGAGTTGCACGACCGGACGCGCGAGGCGTTGGCGGATGTGGACGTGGTGTTGCATCTGGTTGACCCGACACGTGAACCGGGGCCGGAGGATGCGTTGGTGGCGGAGGCGTTGAAGGCGATCACGAGTCCCCGGATCCTGTGCATCGGGAAGTCAGACGCCCATGAGCGGCCGCATCGGCGGCACTGGATGGGGCAGGCGCTCTCCTATCAGGCGGTGCTGGATGTGTCGGGCGCGACCGGGAGCGGGTTGGCGGCCCTGATCGAGAAGTTGATCCTGCTGGTTCCCGAGGGAGAACCGCTTTACCCGCCCTCGGATACGACCAACAGCACGCGTGACTTCCAGATCGCGGAGATCATCCGCGAGCAGGTGTACCTGCAGGCGTCGGACGAGGTTCCGTACCGGACGAAGGTCTCGATCGACAAGGTCGAGGTGATGCCCGCCACACGGGATCGGCCGGAACGCCTGGGCATCGATGCGACGGTGTTCGCCGGGGATGAACGGTATCAGCGGATGTTGATCGGCAAGGGCGGGGCGCGGGTGAAACAGATCCGGGAGTTCTCGCGTCGGGAGCTGCAGCGGGTGCTGGGGCAGAAGGTGGCGCTGTCCCTGGATATCCATGTGGATGGATCGCTGACGTAGCCAAGGTCAGGCGGTTGGGGGGCGGCGTGGAGACATCCTCGTTGCCTACAACAAGCCAAGCCGTGGCTATCGGGTTCGGCTTTGTTCTGTAGGCTGCGTGCCCCCACGCGGCGGTTCATGATGCGCGCCAGGTGAGGGCACCCGGCCTACACGCGAGGGCCCCGGGGTCTGGCGGCCGGGTTCGACTGTGTTCTGTAGGCTGCGTGCCCCCACGCGGCGGTTCAGGATGCGGGCCAGGTGAGGGCCCCCGGCCTACACGCGAGGGCCCCGAGGTCTGGCGGCCGGGTTCG
>CAIMMI010000085.1 GCA_903842505.1 uncultured Verrucomicrobiota bacterium
CGAATCCGCCTTACGTCTGGCGGCTTGCCGTGGGTGCTGGTCTCCAGAATCTGTCCGCCCGGGTGACCGATGCGCTCGGCGGGGTTCGCGTGACGGAAACGGTGCGGGTGACGGCCTACAACCCTGCCACACCGCAGACCACCCAATGGCGTGGCGGCACCAACGCCTGGTCGCTGCCGCTCGCCTGGTCGGTGGGAGTCCCGCGCGCGCAGGATCGGGGAATCATCGACAGCAACGGATGGGCTTTGGTCGGCGTGGGCGGTGGGGTCGCCAGCAACCTGGTCGTGGGATCGGGCAGTTCCGGTCGGTTGACGGTGGACGCCGCGGCCTTGCGCGTGGGGAAGTCGATCCTGCTGGGCGACGGGGCGACCGGCGCGGGTGAGTTGGAAGTGCGGGGCGAGGGCACGGTGACGGCTGCCAGTCTCAACGTGGGCGGGAACGGAGTTGGGAAAGTCGTCCAGCGCGATGGCTCGGTCACCGCGAACGAACTCGTGATCGCGGCGAATCCCGGCAGTCAGGGATCGTATGCGCTCTGGGGTGGATTGCTCGCAACGAAGGGGCTGAGCGTCTGGGGCGCACCGGGCACCGACTCGTTTGTTCAATCCGGCGGGACGAACCGCGTGGATGGCGTCGTGATCGTGGGGCCTCGCAGCCAGAGGACGGGCACTTACCTGATGCAGGGCGGCTTTCTGTCGGCCACGGGCCTGAGGGTTTCGTCCGGGCGATCGGAAGTAGCCGTGTTCGAACTCGCCGGCGGGACCGTTGTGGTGTCCGGCGCTGTGCAGGTGGGCCTCGAGGGACAGGGACGTCTCGGCATCCGCGGTGGGACCGCGACCCTGGGTTCCCTTGCGATGGGTACTGCGGGCGTGCTGGACGTGCAGGTGGGCGGGGATGTTCCCGGGTTGATCGTGTCAGGGATGGCGACCTTGAGGGGGCGTCTGGTGGTTCGATTGCCGGTCGGGATCGTGGCGGATCCCAGCCGGGAGATTCCTGTTCTTCGATACGGGTCCGTGAGCGCGGATCTGGCTGCGGTTGAACTTCCGGTCGGACGGAATGGCGTGGCGTGGACGCTGGATTTCCGCGCCACGGAAGCGGTCCTGGTGCCGCGTCCCGCAGCCCTGGAAGTGGTCGCCAGCCCCGTGGACGCAGGGGCGGATCCTGGCGTGTTCACGCGGTTGGTCCAGATCTCCAATCCCGGGCGCGAACCGCTGCGCGGTGTCCGCGTCTACATCCCCGGTCTTCCCGGGTGGGTGGAACTGCTGAACCGGACCGGCGAGGAGGGCGGCGTTCCCTTCGCCGAATACCCGCAACCCATCCTTCCGGGAACCCGCGTGGAGTTGACGCTCCAGTTCCTCTCCAAGGCACCTGGCCGACCGGTGGGCGCCACGGCGGTCGTGACGGTCGAGGACGCCACTCCCGCTTCACCGGCGCGTCCTCCCTTGCTCCTCCGGGACCCGACGGTGCAGCCCGACGGTTCGCTGAGCTTGAGGTTCGATCCCGAGGCGAACCGGCGTTATGCCATCGAGTACAGTCAGGACCTGACGCGGTGGGATCGGGTGCCACAGGTGCTCGTTGGAACGGGTGGTTCGGTGCAATGGACGGACAGTGGTCCGCCCAAGACATCCACGCCCCCGGGCGCACAGGCGGTGCGGTATTACCGGGTGTTGCCTGTCGCGGGGGGGGGGCGGCGGTTCCTCGGATTAGACTGGGTCGATGCGGTGGTTGGGCCGCCACGTCTGCCACTTTCGGTCAGGTCCAGGACCGGATCTTCATCGGGGACAATTTCCAGGGGCTCGTCTACGCCGACCAGGACCTGCTGGGGTTGGGGACGACGGCGACGATGTTCTATACCGTCCGCCACGACCTGGTGAGCGGCATCGCGCAGTTGGATACGATCGGGACTCCGATCGCGCCGCACGTGGGCCCTTCCGTCACGGACCGGTTCAGCCTGGGAGCGTTGGAGTACAATGCGCTGGCCTTCGCCGCCCCCGACCTGAGCCTCGGCGCGACGTCGCTCTATTTCCTGCGCCGTGACCTGGCCACGCCCCAGTTCGGGACCATCACCCTGCCGGGTGGCAGCTACCAGGACCGGTTTGCCGTCGGCGTCGGGTTTGATTCCCTGACGTTCTCCGCGACGGACGTCAGCTTCGGAGCCAACCTGCTCTATTACCTGAGGCAGGATGGGACCGGAACGCACTTCGGGACGATTGATCCCCACCAGCCTGGGACGGTGACGGATCGGTGGCTGCTGCCTGCCGGTGACTTCGATGCCCTGGCCTTCACGAGCATGGATGTCGGGTATGGTGCCAATCAGTTCTACTTCATCCGGCATGACGGTTCCGGCCAGCACTCGTTCGGGACGCTCGACCCGTTGAACGGCGCGGTGGCCGATCGGTTCATCATCGGTACGACCACGGACCGCTTCACGGAGTTGGCGTTCACGACGACCGACCTGGGGTACGGCGCAAACCTCTTCTACTACCTGCGCAGCACGACCGCCGTGCCCGAGTCCGGCGCGTTCTGGGGTGTGGGCGTGATGGGAGTGCTGCTCGCGTTGTGGCAATGGCGGCGGGAGGTGGCGCGGAGGAGTTCTGCCGCGTTGGCCGTGGGACGGGTCTGACGGGGGGGCATCGAGACACTGCCCGCGGATCCGGTGGGGCGAGACTCCGTCGAGCCGTTGCAGAGTTCGAAGTTTTCAGTTTCAAGTTTGAAGCGGGAGCCGGGCTTGAAACTTGAATCTTGAAACTCCCTCCGGACGATCCCGCCGCTTGCGTGGGATGGGGTGAACGGATAGAGACCGCGACCCGCAGAAATGAACGAAAGCCACGTTGCCCGGATTGCCGTCGAATTGAACATCGCCCCGCGTCAGGTCGCCGCCACAGCGCGCCTGATTGCTGAAGGGGGGACAGTGCCCTTCATCGCCCGTTACCGGAAGGAGGCGACGGAGAGCCTGGACGAGGTGGCGATCACGTCGATCCGGGACCGGTTGGTGCAGTTGGCCGAGTTGGACCAGCGGCGGGAAGCGATCGTCAAGAGCCTCGCGGAACGCAACCTGTTGACGGATGCGCTCGCGAAGGCGGTGAAGGAGGCGGACTCGCTCTCGGTGCTGGAAGATCTCTATGCGCCGTTCCGGCCGAAGCGGCGGACGCGGGCAACGATCGCGCGGGAGGCGGGACTGGAGCCGCTCTCGGTGAAGCTGTTCGCGGAGCAGGCCACGGCGGATCCCTTGGGGGAGGCGGTGGCGTTCGTCGATGCCGGCAAGGGCGTGGCGGATGTGGCGGCGGCGCTGGCGGGCGCACGGGATATCATCGCGGAGCAGGTGAGCGAGGATGCGACGGCGAGGTCGCGGCTCCGGGAGATGTACTGGGCCGATGCAACGGTGCGGTCGAAGGTGCTGACCGGGAAGGAGACCGAGGGGGCGAAGTTCAAGGACTACTTCGACTGGACAGAACCCGTCGCGAAGATCCCGAGCCATCGCATGCTGGCGATCCGGCGCGGGGAGGCGGAGGGGATCCTCCTGGTACGGATCAATCCGCCGGAGGAGGGGCCGCTGAACCTGTTGGAGGGACTTTTCGTGAAGGCCGCGGGCAAGCCCGCCGGCGAGCAGGTGCGGTTGGCGGTGCAGGATGGCTACAAGCGATTGCTCGCCTTTTCGATGGAGGCGGAGATCCGGTTGGAGTCGAAGAAGAAGTCGGACGTCGAGGCCATCCGTGTGTTTGCCGAAAATCTGCGCGAACTGCTGTTGGCGTCTGCCCTGGGGAGCAAGAACGTGCTCGCACTCGACCCCGGATTCCGGACGGGCTGCAAGCTCGTGTGTCTCGACCGGCAGGGGAAGCTGGTCCACAACGACGTCGTTCATTTGACCCATTCCGCCGGCGAGGCGCGCCAGGCGGGCGAAACAATCCGGGCGTTGGTGACGAAGTTCGAGATCGAGGCCGTCGCCATCGGTAATGGCACGGCGAGCCGGGAGACGGAGCAGTTCGTGCGTTCGCTCAAGCTGCCGGCGTCGATTGCCATCGTGCTCGTGAACGAATCCGGCGCTTCGATCTATTCGGCGTCCGAAGTCGCGCGTGAGGAATTCCCCAACCACGACGTCACGGTGCGTGGCGCAGTGAGCATCGGGCGGCGCTTGATGGATCCGCTGGCCGAGTTGGTGAAGCTGGATCCGAAGTCGATCGGTGTCGGTCAGTATCAGCACGACGTCGACGCGAACCTGCTCAAGCGGGGATTGGACGACGTGGTGGTTTCGTGCGTGAACCGGGTCGGCGTCGAGTTGAACACGGCGAGCCGGCAGTTGCTGTCGTATGTCGCGGGTCTGGGACCGTCACTGGCGGCGAACATCGTGGCGCACCGGGACGCGAACGGGCCGTTCAAGTCGCGCAAGGATCTCTTGCAGGTGCCGCGATTGGGGCCGAAGGCGTTCGAGCAGTGCGCCGGCTTCCTCCGGATCCGCGGCGGCGAGCATCCTCTCGATTCGTCGGCGGTGCATCCGGAACGGTATGCGGTGGTGGATGCGATGGCGCGCGACCTCGGCTGCGGCGTGGCCGACCTGCTGAAGGACGGTGGGGCGCGGGCGAAGATCCAGCCGGCGAAGTACGTGAGCCAAGACCTGGGCTTGCCCACGTTGCAGGACATCCTCAACGAACTGGCGCGGCCGGGCCGCGATCCGCGCGAGAAGTTCGAGGCGTTCGCCTTTGCAGACGGAGTCCACAAGATGGAGGACCTGAAGCCCGGGATGCGCGTCCCGGGGATCGTGACGAACGTGACGGCGTTCGGGGCGTTCGTGGACATCGGGGTCCATCAGGACGGACTGGTGCACGTCAGCCAGTTGGCGGATCGATTCATCAAGGATCCCTCCGAAGTGGTGAAGGTCGGGCAGAAGGTGCAGGTGTTCGTGGTCGAGGTGGATCTCGAGCGGAAGCGGATCGCGCTGTCGATGAAGGCGAATCCGACTTCGGCCCCGAGGGAGAACCGGACGTCACCGGCGGCCCCACGTCCGCAAGGGGGCGGGCCTCGACCGGGCGGAGCGCCCGGCGCGCGGCCACAGGGAGGTCAACGCCCCCCGGCTCGGGGTTGGGAAAATGCCGGGGGGCTAAGCGCCCTGGCGGACGCCTTCGACAAGGCCAAGCCGAAGCCTTGAGGGGAGTCGGGAGTTTGAAGATTCGAGTTTCAAGTGAAGGTGGCCGCGGCCTTCACGGGGTGGAGCTTTTGCGGGGAAGGTAGAGGTCGTCGACGGTCGCAGCGGGAGCCTGCAGGGCTCGGAGTTCTCCAAGGAGTGCCTCGGTCTGGGCCTCCGTGAGCCCATGGCGGAGGAGGAATCGTTCCCGGTAGGCGCGGTCGAATACGTCCCGGGCCTCGACCTGTTCCCGTCCGAGGCGATCCGCCTCCGCGGCCAACCCTGGAATGTCGGGGGTGGCGGCGAGGGCGGATCGGATGGTTCCGAGGAAGTCCACCAACTCGCCTGTCCCCGCGACAAAGCGGAAGCAGTCGAGGAGACAGTCACTGGTGGGATCCGATGGCAGGCCGCATCGCTCAGCGGCCACCCGGACGGCTGCCAGGGCGGGGATCTGGTCAGCCCGTTCGTAGATGTCGGTGAGGGATGCTTCGCCGCGAGGATAGCCGGCGAGGCGTTCACGGATCCGTTCTTCGGGGATTCCCATGCCTGCGACGGCCGCGACGAGATCCGCGTCCGACATCTCGGGGTGTGTGAGGAGAAGATCCGACAAAAGCGTCATCACACAGAGGTTGGTCAGGGTGGATCTCGTGTGCTGGCTGGTGGGATTGAGGGAATCGGCGAAGGCGTGGAATGGGGTTGCCGTCGGAGTGGATCGGACACCGGGTCGGCCACGGGGTTGGAGTTGCCGGGAGGGAATCGGGCTGTCGCTGTGAGCCTGCGCCGGAGACGACGGAACCTGTGTGCGCTCGCGGGATGCAGCGGCGGTGGGCAGATTTCCACGGCGGAGCCACAGGAGGGCGACACCGAGGAGGATTCCAACCAGGAGCAGTTGAAGGATGCGCATGGGAGGTCTTGAAAGGAGGGTTACAGGTTGGCTTCGCCACCAGTGGTTGTCTGGAATGTCGCTTTGGGAACGTTCGGTAGCGGAGCCTCGTTCAGAGAGGGATCCGGAACGGTCGTGACATGTTGGTCGACACCGGTCGTCCAACCAAAGGCCGCAGGATTCGGGATGGCGAGCGGATCGTACTTCAACAGTTGCATCACGACTCCGAAGTGGCGGTTCTGTCCGGGAAGCCTGAAGAAGGTGGCACCCGCTGGACTGAACGACACCCGGCGGTACTCATCCTGGGTTGGGCCAGTGACCTGCTCTCCGTTTTCAGCTGGAGGGGTGTTTGACTGGATCTTGGAAGTGGCGCGGTACGCGAGAATCGCGTCCCAAGGTCCGGTGGGTCGGTAGGTGCGGATGGGCAGGTTGCCGACGGGGCGCGCATCGGATGCCCATGCCTGGAAGATGCAATGGGCCTGGATGACGAGGCCGTTGGTCAGTGGCCCCTCGTTGAAGTAATACGCGTAGTTGCGGTTCTGGTAGCTATCGATGAAGAAGGGTTGGCTGCTGACCTGAGGCTCGGTCATGCCGAGAGGGAGTCGGGCCTCGTACCAGAGCATGCTGCCGCCCTGGGCCGACGAGAAGCGGGCGATTCGCAGGAGTGAGTCCGGACGACCCTTTTCCCAAGCGATGACATGTCGATGGTATCGACTGAGGACGATGTTGCCTTGGAACTGGACGGTGATGGGTTGGATCAAGTCCTTCGTCCGGAACACTTCCTTGACGATGGGGATGATCTGGGAAGATGTCTGAGCCTGAAGTCCGACAGGAATCAGGAACAGACATGCGAGCAGGATGGTCTTCATGTTTGAAAACATGGGGCTGGACGTTTGGGGTTTTCTGCCGCGGGCCGGTTGCGTATTCCGGGTCAACGGAAACGGCAACCGATCCAACGGCGATGGGAAATCGGGTAGGACGCGGAAATGCGTTCGTCAAGGCTGCCTTCAAACTGGAACTGAAATCCCCCAACTCTCCCTCGATCGGACTTCCGGCTTGAGTGGCGGGAGGGTTCGAAGTCCCCTGAGGCATGCCCCGTTCTTCACTGTTTCCAGCCTGCGCCAGCGCCGTGGTCGCAGGGATCCTTCTGTCCCTCGCCGTCGGCTGCCAGAGTCCGTCAGGATTGGGTTCGTACCGGGAACACCCGGGCACGAACGGCAATGGCAACTTCGTCATCGGGCCAGCCTATGAGAAGCATCTGGACCTGACCGACCGCGGGAATCCAAAGGGACGGCAGTTTGAGTTCCGGATGCGCCTGGCGGACAGCAAGACGTTCAAAGGCGACGATACGACGCTGGAACCCGGGAAGAAGGCTGTGCGGACCGAGCGCCGGATTTTTGTCTACGTGCCCGCGGCTTATCAGGACGGAACGAAGGCGCCGGTCCTCGTGACCCACGATGGTCCGGACCAGTTGGGCCTCGTCCGCAACGCCCTCGACAACCTCACGATCTCGAAGGACCCAGAGCGCAAGTTGCCGCCATTCATCGTCATTGCGGTGGAGAACGGTGGAAACGATGGCAAGAACAGCGAGCGCGGCCTGGAGTACGACACGATGTCGGATCGGTTCGCCCGGTTCATCAACGACGAGGTGTTCACCGCGGTACTCGCGGATCCGGCGATCCGCGCGGCGTATCCGAAGCTGGCGATCACCGACAATCCCTGGGGACGCGCCACGATGGGCTGCAGTTCCGGCGGTGCGGCAGCGCTCACGATGGCGTGGTTCCGGCCGGACCTGTTCCGTCGCGTGATCGCGTACTCCGGGACGTTCGTCGACCAGCAGGACGACGACGCACCGGAGGAAGCGCAGTTCCCCTACGGTGCGTGGGAGTATCACTCCAGCATGAAGCTCATCGCGAACGGGCCGAAGAAGCCTCTTCGGATCTTCACGCACGTCTCGGAGAACGACCTGCGCGCGAAGGATCCGGAGAGCACGCAACACAACTGGGTCATGGCCGGCAATCGCACGGCCGATGCCCTGCGGGAAAAGGGCTATGACCATCGGTATGTGTTCAGCAAGGCAACGGGGCACTGCGACCGGAAGGTGTTCGAACAGACGCTGTCGGATACGCTGGTGTGGCTCTGGCGCGGTTACCACGGGGAATAGGTGCTCACGACCCGATACGACCAAACCCGATCCCGTGTTGGATGGGGACGGACAGGATGATGGGGACGGACAGGATGACGGGATGTACAGGATGACGGGATGGAGTAGGCGTGGTTTTCGCCGGGGACGCAGGGAAGGCGAATCGTCGTTCTGGACTGCAGTGTGGTCGTTCTGCGCCGAGGTGCGGAGCATCGACAGAGGGTAGCCACGGCGTCAGCCGTGGGACTGCCGACGGGCGCTGGATAACTCCCCATCGGTTCCGGATGGTTGCTTGCCTCCTTGGCCGTCGGGAACTACCTGCATCGCCATGCATTTGTTGGAGGTCCTGCAATCGAACTTTGGTCACGAGGAGTTCCGTCCCGGTCAGGAGGCGGTGATCCGGGCGTTGGTGGAGGGGGAGTCGGCGCTGGCGTTGTTCCCGACGGGTGCCGGGAAGTCGCTGTGCTACCAGTTGCCGGCGTTGGTGCGGGAGGGGACCACGTTGGTGATCTCGCCGTTGATCGCGTTGATGAAGGATCAGGTGGATGCGTTGCGGGCGAAAGGCATCGCGGCGGCGCGACTGGACTCGAGCCTTTCGGCGGCCGAGACGCAGCAGGTGTACGCGGACCTGCGCGAAGGCCGGCTGAAGCTGCTCTATGTCGCGCCGGAACGCCTTTCCGCCGAGACTTTCCTGGAGCGGTTGCGTCGGGTGAAGATCTCGTTGCTGGCGATCGACGAGGCGCACTGCATCTCCGAGTGGGGACACAACTTCCGGCCGGAATACCTTCGGCTGGCGGGAGTGGCGGAGGAGTTGGGATTGCGGCCGGTGCTGGCGTTGACGGCGACGGCGACTCCGGAGGTGGCCCAAGACATTTGCCGGGCGTTCCAGATCGCGCCGCAGCGCCATGTTCAAACCTCCTTTCGCAGGAAGAATCTGCATCTGCGGGTGACGCCGTGTGCGTCAGACGAGCGGTTGGCCCTGCTCGAGAAGCGGCTGTCGAATCCGAAGGTCCGGCCGGCGGTAGTGTACGTGACGTTCCAGAAGACGGCGGAGGCGGTGGCAGCGCATTTGTCCGCGGCCGGGTTGGGGGCGCG
>CAIMMI010000086.1 GCA_903842505.1 uncultured Verrucomicrobiota bacterium
GCGAGGGCGTCGAGATTGGAAGGAAGCCAGGTAGCGAGTATCTCCCACTCCTCAGGAAGCGCGTCTGTATCGGAAGCCATGGCGTGAGATTGTCGTTTTCACGGGGGCTTTGGTAGATTTTTTAGGTTAACGCATATGGGCGAGTGTCCTCACGAGCCGGTGGAGGATTCCCCGACTTCAACCTACCGGGTCGAACCGGTCATCACCCTGGAGGCGTAGGACGTCAAGGGGCTCGAAGCACCGGCGGCTCCAACCGAGGGCAGGATCCGGATGATATCCCGACTCATTCCGCGACGGGAAGTGGAGGCAACCGCCCCGGTCTCATCCCGGACCTGGTCGACAGGCAACAGGAGGGAAGGATGATCGAACGGCGCCCGCTCATACCGCACCCGTTCGTCGGTCAACGCCTTGAGGAAGGCCACCAGTTCCGCCTGCTCCACCGTGGTCAACCCGAGAGGCCGGATGTCGACATGCAAGGTAGACTCCTGGGACGGGGTTCGGTTGCCGCCCATGTTGTAGAAGGCAACCACCTCCTCCAGCGAGGCGACCTGACCGTTGTGAAAATAGGGCCCAGTCAATTCGATGTTCCGCAACGTGGGAACCTTGAAAGCTCCAGCCACTCCGACGGGCAAGGATGCAGCCGCCGTAGCGCTCATGTGGGGGTAGATGTTCGGGTTGATCGACAGGGGGAACGCGAAGTAACGGGGAGCAATGTTGAACCGATCCTGGGACGGACCGCCATGAAGCCAGGAGATATACTGCTGGGTATAGGACAGCGGATTTCCCCACAGATCACTCGCTCCGACCCCGAGATCCTGAACCGAAGGCACCACACCGATGTTGTAGAAGCCGGAGTCGTAGAAGGTCACCTTGCCCGTTCCCGCCAACTCCCGCTCCACGACCTGCTCCACCTCCATGTCCACATCCGGGGCAGGATTCTCCTGGGCCTGCATCAAGGCCACGAACCAACTCGGCTTCCGGGCCGCCTCCCGCGACTCCATACCCCGGATCAACGAACTCATGGTCGCCACGGAGAACTCCGGTCCCGCATGGCATCCGGCGCAATTGCCCTTGCCGTAGAAAACCTTCATTCCGCGTTCCTGCTCCGCCGTCAGCGCAGCCTCATCGCCATCCATATAGCGATCGAAAGGCGTCTCCTCGGAGACCAACGTCGCCTCGTACAGCAGGACGGAGACACCGAAGTAGAGCGAGAAGTTCAGTTCAAAGTGATCCCATTCACCGGTGATTGCAGGTGTATCTGAGCCGTGGCCATGAGCCTGACCGTCGACCGAAATCCGGCGTGGATGGTTCCACAGTTCCGGTCGGAAAGCCCTCCGGACCAACTCCCGGTAGCTCACGGAAAGCCCCGTGGGGCGGGCCTGCTGGTTGGCCCCCAGGGTCAGCGGTCCCAGAACACTGTCCGTCGGATTGACCCGCTGCTGAACCATCGGTACCGCATCCAGAAGGCGCCGTCCGACCTGCGGCCAGGAACGTCCGGCATGGGACATTTCCACGCTGCTCAGCACAGGCCCCACCGCTTGGGAGGCCAGGCTGGCATTGGTCAGCCAGATCCGGCGCAAACCCAGCTTGTCACCGGCATCATTCCAATAGGTCGAGGTTTCCGCGTCGCGGGCGCCCCACGGAGAACGACCATTGAAGACCTCGTTGGCCCGACCATCCCAGAAGTTGCGGACGTAGAAGATCGAGTTGATGACCGACGGGCTATGCCGCCCGGTCGTTTGCCTCTGCGCCCCATGTCCAGACGTCGGCACGATCCGGTTTCCCTGACTCGTCATCGGCCGCACTCCGGCCGAACCCCGGACGTCGTCCGTTCCGACGAGAGTCGTCAGCAGGTCGACTCCCGTATTCTCGCGGGTTGTGAGAACCCCATCCACACCAGCATGGAGTCCGCCCTTCACCCGACTGTCGGCACCAGCATGGTGATGGCAGGTGGCGCAGGACGTCCTGCCATCACTGCCCACCTGCATGTCCCAGAAAAGAGCCTTCCCCAACTGCACCGCCGCCCTCCGGTCCTGCACCAGCGACAAGAGGTCAGCCATCACTGGGACAGGAACCGTTCGCAATGAGGGCGGCGGAGCCAGGGGAAGGATAGGATCCATCTCCTCGATCATCGCCTGCAATGAACCGCCATCCACGGACTGAAGGGGATCGGCCGGGATGGACTGTGCAGACACCCGAAGTCCGAGGGCCACAAGGCCCGCGATCGACAGAATGAGCGGGAGATGGAAAAACATAAGGAAAAGCGCTTAAGGCTTCGTTGCGATCGAACCCGAGGCCGCTGCGGCCACGTCGCACACGGGATCCTCGTGCGCCGCACGCATGCGGGCATTCAGACGCCGGGCCGCCAGGGGAATCCCGGGACCCGAGTCCCGGCTGAGCCGGGCAATCGCGCCCTCGCGAGTGGTCCGGATGAAGGATTTGGCGATGATCTCCGGGTCCGAACCCGCACCCAATCCCATCCAGCGATTGGTCCGGTCGTTTCCAAAGGTCAGCAACCCGGAGTGCTGGGAGAGATTCCGATCCAATTCCGGATCGATCTCGTAAGCCCCGGTGGCCTTTCGAAGGGCCACGGTGTCTTCCTCGTTGCCGGCCACGACGAAGTCCCAGCCGGGCAGGTTCACCCGGTGATCGTTTGCGTACTGGGCGAGATCGTGGACCGTGTCGCGTGACGGATCCAGGCTCAGCGAGATCATCTGCAGGCCATTCTCGAGTTCCTCCTCGAGGATCTCATACACGCGGCGCATGTTGTGGGTGGTCAGGGGGCAGATTCCCTCGCAGCGGGTGTAGATGAACCCGAGGATGACTTTCTTGCCATTGATCAGGTCACTGCGGAAGCGCTTGCGCTCTCCCCGCTGATTGGTGACCCAGACGTCCGGGAAACGCTCGCTCCGGCGTTGCACTTCGATCCCGCGATTCACCAACGGACTGGCGGCTGGGCGGCTCGACTGCCGTACCGGAGCCGGGTCCCGCGGCGCAGGGGCCGTGGGAGCGGCCTGCGCCCGACCTCCCAGGGCGGAGGCCAAGAACTGCCTCAGTGTCAGCTTTTCCATGGTCTTGTGAAGTGGGTGTGTTGGAACTCGTGGAATCAGCTGAACAGATGCGGATTGGCATCGATGTCGGGCTTGGGAATGCCGCAGACCTCGGAATCCACGTTGTAGAAGCGTCCGTTGAGCTGAGGCGGCTTGGTGGCACCCGTGACCGGGTCCGGCCCGCAGATCTCGAACTGCTTCATCATCCGCATGTCTTCGTGGTTGTTGTTGTGGCAGTGGAACACGAAGGGCCCGCAGAACGTCCGGAACTTCATGAACATCTCGATCTGGGTGTTGTCCTCCAGCGGAGAGGTATCCGTCTTCGCTGCCCAGACTTCCTTCGGGGCCTTGCCGTTCAGCTTCTGGATCTGGTGCGATTCCACATGGATGTGGAGGGGATGCCACCAACCACCCGACTTGTTTTGCAGGATCCACCGTTCCGCCGTACCCAGCTTGATCTGAGCGTCGCAGCGCGTCGCGTTGTAGAACTGTTGGTTGATCTGCCACGCCCCGTTCGAGCGGTTCAGCACAAACACACGGGTCGCCACGATCTCATCGGGCGTAATCGGAACGTGCGGCCGCAGCGGAGTCCCGGCTCCAATCTTGAGGGAATTGTATTGGACCGTCTTGCCGACGACCCGCAGCTGGACGTAGGGAATCCGCTTCTTGAGATCCACCCCGTTCGGCTTCCGGCCGTTGTCCTGGTCCATGATGTTCTCGATGTACAGGACCGTGCCTTCGGGCATGCGGCTGAAGTCGACGATCACGTCGGCCCGCTTGCCGGGGATCAACCGGATCGTCGAGACACTGGCAGCCTTGGGAAGGAGCCAGCTGTCGTTGCTGATCTGCAGCCAGGGTTGCCCCGTGCTCAAGCGCAGTTCGATGACCCGGGCGAGGTTCGCACACAGGAAACGGAAACGGTAAGCCCGACGCTCCACGTTCAGGTAGGGCTGCGCCACACCGTTCGTCAGGAAGATGTTGCCGATCCGACCATCGTGGTTCAGCGGATCCCAGTAGATCGTTCCATCCGGGTTGAGCGCCGTATCATGGAAGGCCATCGGGATGTCGTAGGCACCCTGGGCACCAGAGGCGTCGTCCACTGCCGGAAGCACCTTCCGGCTGATCAAGTCTTCCTCGATGCTGTCCGTGAAGATCGAGAAGCCGGCCAGACCATGGGCCACATTGTGGGCCGTCACGTCGTTGCCGTGATCATGGTACCACATCGTGGAAGGATTCTCCGACAGGTCCTGCTCACCATTGTGACGCGGCGCGGCGTTCGGATAGTAGTAATCGCGGCACTCGCCGTGGAACGTGTAGTGGACGGGGTGACCGTCCGAGTGCGACGGGCTGTGGGCGCCGTGGTGATGCAGCGAGGTCTCGAGATCGATGCTGTTCTTCATCCGGATGATCGACGGCTGACCATGGCGCATGCGGAAGGTCGGCCCCGGAACGCTCGGCGTGGTTCCGTTGGCAAAGTAAGCCAGGCAGGGCGTCTCGATTCCCGGGACGAACTGGTGAACCGCGTGGTTCACTTCCATGAAATGGTGCTTGGTCGGCAACCGGTCCCAATCGGGATGATGGGAAGGATGCGTCGGGTGAAACTCGGGGGCGATCCCGTGGTAGACGTCCTGGGAGCCGCAGCGTGCCGTTTCACAACCGGGCTCAGGGCTGAGCGTTGCGTCGCCCAACCGATTCGGGATCGGCAGGGCCTGCGTGAACGGGGTGAAGCTCGGAGCCTGGGGCAGGCTGCTCCACTCATTGGCGTGGAGCTTCAGGTTCGGGAACACGCTGGCAGCCAGAATCGAACCAACGCCACCAGTGATGATGGCTTGTCGCCGGGTCATCCCCGACGGAGCGGCGGCGTTCGCGGGATCGGCAACAGGGGAGTTCTTCGCGTTCATTCGATCAATGTTCAATGGAGTTGATACAGGACTGACTTTTTCTCGTTGGGCACCAAGAGCTGAACTTGGCGCCCGTTCGTACGACCACCCAATGCTAACCGCGTGCCAGCTTGGGGATTGATTGAATTTAAACTCCTAACATGCACATTATCAGTTACTTAAAAATTATCCTTTCAAGACGCGCCCTCCAAAACACCGGGTTCATGACGGAAGGGTTTACACGGCCCAGGAGCCGAAGACGGTATTCCCTTTCCGTCCGGTATTCCTTTCCGTCCTACCGTATTGTCTGCCCGATAGCCCCCCATCCCGTCCCCATGCCCCCGCCAGATCCATGCACGAGGCGGCCAGCCCGGCGATCGAGCGATCGACCGAAGCAAACGGACGAGGGGACGGGAAGAAGAGGGAGAGGAAGGAAGAAGTGCGGGTGCCTCAGAAGGAGGAAGACGCAGCCCATGCCGGATTTCAAACCGCCGGAATCCTGGGAATCCCAGCTCGGCGCTGACACGGGAGGCCAAGCCCGACGGACGAGGTGGCCGACGAAAAGGACGGAAAACTGCCTGACAAACCGGAACCCAACACTTCCAGGCACTGGCGAATACGAAGGTGCGCTGCGGATCCATCGATTCGCCCGCGTCTTCGGACGGCGGTGCCCGGATGCCGGCAGGGCACGGTAACGGATCCTGAAAATGGCGGTCGTTGCCACGAACGGCTCCGAGAACCCGGATCACCCAGGTTTGGAGCCAACAGACCAGACTTTGCACCGGCGCCATCAGCCCCGTCTGCGGAGGGATGAACTGCCGGATTCAGGCTGATTCCGATCGCAGGATACGGATCAGACCCGCGCCTGTTTCAACGGGACAGCCACAACAAACGTCGAACCCCCATCCCGCTTGGAAATCACATCAATGCGTCCTTGATGGCGCCGCAGGATACCCACCGCCACCGACAGCCCAATGCCCGATCCCTGCCCCGCCTTGCGTCCGGCCCGACCCCGGTAGCACAGGTCAAAAATCTGTTCCCGTTCGTCCGGCGCAATCCCGGGCCCTGAGTCCTCCACCAAGATCGCCATCATGGTACCCGAGGCAAAGGCATGGATCCGGACGCGCCCGCCGCGGGGGGTATACCGGAACGCGTTGTTCGCCAACTCGAACAGCAACACCTCCAACTGCTTGGGCTCAAAATCGATCAATGGCAATCCCTCAGCCAGATCGACCACCCAGGACTGCCCTGCAAGCTCAATGTCGGGCCCCAAACGCGCCATGACCCTGTCGACCACCAACCCCACGGATTGGGGTTCCAAGGCGGCGGAACCACCGCCCTGCAACCGGGCCCACTCCACCAATCCATCCACCAACCTCCCCAACCGATCCACCTCGCCCAGTGCCACCCCGAGAAAGTCCGCCCGCATGGATGCGGCCATCTCCGGCTCCCTCGCCACGGCCTCCACGAAGCCTCGGATCGAGGCCATGGGCCCCCGCACCTCGTGGGCGATCGTCGACAGGAGCCCCCGATCCGGCCCGGCCACCGAGCCCACCGATCCGCCCGCCTCCAGGATGGCCACCTCAAGATAGACTCCATCCATCCCCATCTCCCCCACCACGAAGAGACATTCCCAGAACTCCCTGCCCTCGGAATCACCCACCCGCCCACGCCCCACTCGCGCCCGGCCGTCCAACACGGGAACGGGCACTGAGAAGGATCTCCGAAGGATTCTTCCGGACAGGTCATTCACCCCCAACCCCATGACCGACGCGGCCTTCCGGTTCCCGGTCAGCACGCGACCTTCCCCGTCCAGGACCACGACCGGAGAACCCACGCCGTGGACCACGGCCTCCAGGAACGCGCCGTCCACGACCGATTCCAGAGGTCTGAACCCAACGTCCTCAGATACAGGAAAAAAGTTTCGCATAGTGATATCCGCGGAGGATCAAGACACAGATCGGGGATCCGTTTGTTGAGCCACACGCATGTTTCTGGCCACAAGCTAGAGTGATGCCAACCATCGGAGCCCTCGATTCCAGACGGGTCTGAAGCAACCCCTCCAGCCTGCCCAAAGCGGGGTCATCCTTCTCTCCAGACGCAGCCACTTCCGGACAGGAAGCAGAGGCGGAATCCCCCTCAAGAACCGCAAACCCTCGAGAAACAGGGGCAATTTTACACAAAAACAATCCCTCACCGCCAACGCGACCCGCCCGGTCCCAGTCCGGCCTGGAGCTGCGGCCGCACCCCAATTTACTCGTTCCGTGCGAAGCAGCTTCGCCTCCGTTGCAAACCTCCCGACGACGCAACCCGGAAATCCCTACTGGCGGATACCGTACGGAGTACCATGTCCCCCGCCATGCGGCTGAATCGTCCCGACAGGGCCGCCACTCCGGATTGTTCCGCAGCTACCCTGCTAAGCCATCCACTTTACCCGAAATTGTTTCGACCTTTTTGAACCGTTGGATTCACAATGCATTCGGCTCAGGTACATCCGGACCGAGTAACGATTGGGAAGTCGACGGCCAAATACGGCCGCCCCGTCTTGCCGGGCACGACGGACAGGAATCACCAGCGCGCAAGCGCCAATAGAGGCCATGGAGAAGAAGCAGAAAAACAAGGTTCTCGTCGTGGACGATGAACCCACAATGATCGATCTCGTTCGATACGCCCTGACTCGGAACGGGTACGAGGTCGTCACCGCCCAGACCGGCCAGGCGGCAATCGAGGCATTCGAGGAAGACTTCTCGGCCGTGCTCATCGACCTTCGACTCCCGGATACCAACGGATTGGCTCTGGCGGAAAAGCTCAGGCAGATCTCCAAGGACACCCAGATGGTCATGATCTCCGCCCACGGCGAGATCCGCGATGCCGTGCAGGCCATCCGACAGGGGGCCCTGAACTACATCACCAAGCCGTTCCATCTCGACGATCTGGTGAACCAGATCAACCAGGCGGTTTCCCTGACGGCAACCCTCCGGTCGGCCAACCAGTTGCGCCAGTCCGTCACCAGCTCGCGCCCCATCGCCGGATTTCTTGGCATCAGCCCCCAGATCAAGGCCCTTCTCAGGCAGGTCGATCGTCTCGCTACGCTCCCTTCCACCATCCTGATCACTGGCGAAAGTGGCACCGGAAAAAGCCTGCTGGCCCGGACCATCCACTACGCCTCCCAGAGATCCAAGGGGCCTTTCATTTCGGTAAGTTGCCCGTCCCTTCCATCAGAACTCATTGAGTCTGAGATGTTCGGACACGAGCGGGGCGCATTCACAGGCGCACAACAGCGTCGAATCGGCCGGGTAGAGATGGCAGAAGGGGGCAGCCTCTTTCTGGATGAAGTCGGGGACCTGCCGCTGAATCTCCAACCCAAGCTGCTGACTTTCCTGCAGGACCGGACCTTCTTCCGACTCGGTGGTACCCAACAGGTCCAGGCAGACGTCCGCGTCATCGCAGCCACCAATGTGGACCTTGAAGACCGGGTCCGTAGCCGCGAGTTCCGACAGGATCTCTATTTCCGCCTCAATGTCATCCCCCTGCGGCTGCCTCCTCTCCGCGAGCGCCCCGAGGACATCCTTTTCCTCGCCGAACGTTACCTTGCCCGGCTGGCCGGAGACCATCCGCCCAAGGCCCTGACGCCCGAAACCTCTGCGATCCTCAAGGCCTACCCGTGGCCCGGCAACGTGCGGGAACTTGAGAATGTCCTCGAAAGGGCCAGCGCCTTCGCCTCCGAAGACTTCCTGCAACCCGACGACCTGCCGCTGGATCTGCAGCAGCGGACGATCCAGGCTGCATCGCCCGCCTCCGCCACCTCTACCGCTGGATTTGGAGGGATCCCTCTCGAGGAACTGGAACGCCGCGCGATCGTCGAAACACTGCGTCAGTGTGACGACAACAAGGCCGCCGCGGCCCGCATCCTTGGGATCGCCGAAAAAAGCATCTACAACAAGATGCTGCGTCACGGCCTCAGGAATTCCCAATCCCCCGACCCATCGGCGGCCCTGACCGGATCCGATTTCGATCCCTCTGGTGTTTAGGGCGCGGCCCATTTTCCCCCGTTTGCCCCTGGAGGGGCCCGCGCGGAATGGGATTCATACGGCTTAGGGCGCGCCCAGCGCCAACCCATTCCCAGAGGCAGTCTGGACGTACTCCCGACACGTCACACCGACCGCCCATCCCGGATCGCGACAGCAATCGGTATCGGGCACGATCCAGCAGGCGACTCATCAACTGCGTGGAATACCTATATTTAACAGATCACCCAGTACGTCCTACATGGTAGAGACATGGGGTCCTGTTCATAGATAGGTTCGCTCACCGTCAACTTTCCCCCGACTGGCGATGGTGAGAGTTGGTAGTCGGCAGCAGGACTGGATGGATTGATACGTCGTCCTCCAGTCCTGCGTGCCTTCGAATTGCCCGTCCTGGGGCCGTTCCCTCCAGTCCAGGCACTCCCCCCCGGTTCGCCACTTCTTGGCGACGCCGACCTACGATTCAATCGCAAGATCCTTCACCCGCTTCGAATCACGTCGACAGGATCCTCCCGAACGGAAAAGCGGCGGTAACCGCCGCCTCTGGGAAGGACGTCGCAGGGGTGCCCGCCCAACCACCTTCCAGTTCCTCGGTCAGCGGGGCCTCGCCGTCATACCCAACGAGAAGGCCGCCGCAGTCCCACTCCTTAGCCACAGGCTTCCAAAAGACCCCCAGATGGACTCCTCAGTGCAGTGGATCGCTCCCGATCCGGAGTGGGCCCGCAGCGGCCCAAAGCAGAGTGCCCATCGCACCTCAACCTCAACCACGACAAACATCGGGTAATTCAAACCAGGATCAGAGGGCATTGCTTACCGGATTGCCCCGACGCTCCGCCTGATCGCGAAAGCGGGCGATTGCTGCCAACCGGTCACCCACCCCCAGTTTCTTCAGGATCTTCTTGTTGTGGACATAGACGGTATGGATCGAGATCTGGAGCCGACTGGCAATCTCGGCACAGGACAATCCTTCGGCAGCCAGCGACAAGACGGTGGTCTCGGCCCGACTCAACAACTGGAACTTGGGAGCCCTGGGAGGGCTCTGGACCTGGCTGAGTATCACCTGATAGGCAGCGGGTGAGAGCAGGGCGCCTCCGATCCAGATCTTGCGCATGGCCTCAATCAATCCGTCCAATCCACCCGCCTTGTCCCAGTAGCCTTTGGCTCCCACTCGCAGGGCCTCCAGGATCGAGGCCTCGTCATTCGCAGCACTGAAGGCGATGACATACGCCACCTTTCTCGACTCCACCAACCTGCGGATCATCCGGATTCCGGAGTCCCCCGGGATATTCAGGTCCACCAAGGCCACATCCAACTCCCGCCGCGCGAGCTTGCGGAACGCCGTCTTGGGGTCCTTGAAAGTCAAGGGCTGGGCGAAACCTCCCGCCCGGATCAAAGCCGCCTCCACCAACCGCAGGACGTCCTCGTCGTCATCGATAAACGCAATCCGGATGGGGCCTGAGTGCGAGGGGCCCGGAGGTGTTTTGATCTGATCCATACAGTGGGTATTTTTTGCCTTGGCGCCCCCCTTTTTAACTCGAAACAGGATGTCCGCATCGAAAAACCCGAGACTGCCATGAAATACCTAAACTCGTAACACACCCAACACACCCTTGGCCGCCTCCGTGAATCGCATCAGGTCCTCGCCGGGCGTGTCATCCCCGGACAGCCTGCACCAACTGCTCGCGCTCAAACGGACGCGAAAGCTGCACCGTCCCAGCGCCACCGGCACCCTGCCCCCCCAGCAAGATCACGCGGCAGTTTCCGGGCACAAACCCAGCATCCTTCATCTGCTCCTGAGCCTCCCCCATGGAGTCGCAGTCCACGATTACCCAACGCAGGCGATGCCGATGGAGCTCGAGCATCGGCAGCACATCACCGAATCGGGACGCAACCACGACGCGCCCACCCAGATCGCGCAAGGCCTCGGACACCATCCCCGCAAGCGACAGCTCTCGGGAGATTACCAGAGCCACCGACGGTGGCTCGGCAGATGCCCCCGGCTCGACCGACAGGCCTGCCCCTACCTCCTGCCTTGCGCGCGGCCAGTAGACCTCGAAGGCTGCCCCCTCGCCCGGACGGCTCCGAACGTTCACGAATCCATCGTGACTTCGGACAATCCGGGCTACCGACGCCAACCCCAGCCCTGTGCCGCTTCCGGTCGGCTTGGTCGTAAAGAACGGCTCGAAGATCCTGGCCATGACTTCGGGGGTCATGCCGGGACCCGTATCCGAGACCAGGAACAGGACAAACTCACCCTCCCGACTGCCGCTCATGGACAAGGTGTCCACACCCGCCAGCACGACATTGTCCACCGCCAGCGTGAGTTCGCCACCTCCGGTCAACATCATCGCATCCCGGGCATTCAGGGCCAGATTCAGGAGCACCTGATTGAGTTGCGTGGGATCAGCGCCCACAGACCAGGCATCCTCGGCAACCATGACCTGCACGTGGATCTCGCGAGGCATCGCAGGCCTGAGGACAGCCGCAAGATCCTGAAGGACCACCCCAGGCCGGAGGGTCTCCCGGATGCCACCCCTTCCCCTCGCAAACAGCAGGACCTGCCGCACCAGATCCGATCCCCGATTCGCGTTTGCCTCCATGAGGTCCAGCAGGTGCCGGCGTTCCTCATCCGACTCCTTCTGCCGCAGCAACTGGACACCCAACAGGACCGGCGCGAGCGCATTGTTGAGGTCATGGGCCATGCCGCCTGCCAAGGCTCCGACCGTCTCCATTCGCTGCATGCGGAGGAATTGCGCTTCGACCCGCCTTTGCTCCGTCAGATCCGTGTGGATCGCCAGAATCGAGTGGGGACGCCCCTCCACGTCGCGGAGCAGGGTCCACCGGGCCTGCACCCGAATGGTCCGACCGTCAGCTGCTGTCTGGTCCCCCTCCCCGACCCACGCCCCTTTCGCAAGCACCGTACTCCGCGCATCCTGCTCCAATCCACCCAACCGAAAGGCAGATGCCGGCGACCCCCCATACCAGACCGCCGCCACCGGATTGACGAAGCGGATTCCGCCGTCCAGGTCCTGGACGACGATCGCATCGGATGCCGCATCGATCAGCGCCGCCTGTTCGCGGATCCGTTCAGCAGACGCTCGCTTCTCAGCCTCCAACCTCCGTCGATGGATCCATGCCGGAATCGAGTGGTGGGCTATGGATGCAATCGCCGC